>JAFAHI010000385.1 GCA_019237325.1 Verrucomicrobiota bacterium
AATCGTTTGCCGGTTGCGTCGGTGTTCTTGCAGCCAGCCCAAGATATCCGCATCGGAGGTCGCGGCAGCAGCGCCTTATATCAATACACGATTCAGTCCGATAGCGCTAAAGAGCTCGCTCATTGGGGACCAATTCTCTTGAACGCGCTGCGACGGTTACCGGGGTTTCAAGATGTTAACTCGGATCAGCAGAATGGTGGACGCGACGAATATCTGACCTACGATCGGA
This sequence comes from Verrucomicrobiota bacterium, assembly GCA_019237325.1. Taxonomy (GTDB): domain Bacteria; phylum Verrucomicrobiota; class Verrucomicrobiia; order Chthoniobacterales; family JAFAMB01; genus JAFAVN01. Next base: position 230 of record JAFAHI010000385.1, read on the forward strand.
CCACCGCGGCCAAGTTAGGGCTGACCGTTCAGTCCCTCGATACTGCCCTCTACAATGCTTTTGGCCAAGCGGAAGTCTCCCTGATCCATACCCAACTTAACCAGTACTATGTCGTCTTGGAAGTTGCTCCTCCCTATTTCCAAAGCCCGGAGAACTTCAGCGACGTCTATCCGGCATCGTCGGCGCCCATCGGCAATATCCCTCTATTCGCTGTCGCAACCTCCCAATCGAACACCATCCCTCTCGCCATCAATCATACGGGTTTGTTCCCATCGGTAACCGTCTCATTCAATTTGGCTCCGGGCATGTCGCTTAGCGATGCCACTACACGAATCACCGATATGCAGAGACAGCTCGGAATGCCGACTTCAATCCAAGGCTTTTATTCCGGCACCTTACTGGGGTATCAACAGTCACTGAGCACAATGCCGCTCTTGGTACTAACGGCACTACTCGCCGTCTACATCGTTCTCGGGATCTTGTACGAAAACCTCGTCCATCCCATCACGATTATATCCACTTTACCGTCAGCCGGTGTAGGCGCGATGCTGGCATTAACCATCGGGAACAGCGATCTTAACGTGATTTCGATTATCGGCATCGTGCTACTGATCGGGATTGTAAAAAAGAACGCCATCATGATGATCGATTTCGCGCTCCAGGCGGAGCGTCAGGAAGGCAAAGGCACCGCAGACGCGATTTTCGAGGCCTGCATGCTGCGATTTCGTCCGATTTTGATGACCACCATGTGCGCCCTGTTTGGAGCATTACCCTTGGCCTTAGGAACCGGAACCGGTTCTGAACTGCGCCGGCCGCTTGGTATCAGTATTGTGGGCGGCCTCATTGTGAGCCAGCTCCTAACTCTCTATACCACCCCCGTTCTCTACCTCGCGTTTGACCGGCTCCGCCTGCGAATGAAGGGCGAGAAACCCGATGTATTCCACCATGGAGCCGAGCCCGCGTGAGGTCGAATATTCGCCCATCGCTGGGCATTTCGTTCTCGTACTCGTCGTCGTCCTCGTCCTCGACTCTGGCTGAGCGCGATGTGGGAGGGTTAAAGTACCGAACGGGAACAAAACGGACCTCGATTTCTCCAACATTCTGCCGTCCCAATTTCGAGGACGAGGACGACGACGAGTACGAGAACGAAGCGTCTCACCAATGGCCATCCGACAACACGCGTTCTTTGACTATCCACTCGCCCTCATGCGACTAACATTCACGATCTGTCTCTGCATCGTCCTGTGCACCCTAACGGGATGCATATTAGTAGGTCCAAGATACCATAGACCCGCGGCGACCGAGGAACCGCTGCCATCTACCTACAAAGAAATTCCGGCTCACTATAAGAACTCAGAAGGCTGGGACATCGCCCAACCGCGGGAAGCCATGCTCCGTGGTGAATGGTGGCGCGTGTTCAACGATCCCGATCTGAATGCGCTCGAAGAACAACTCAATATCAACAACCAGAACATTAAAGAATTCTTCCAGAACTTCATGGAAGCGCGCGCGCTCATAGCGGAAACCAATGCTCAGCTTTATCCCACGCTGACTGCCAACGCTTCCTGGACTAAGGCACGTACGCCTCCGCTCAATCCCATCACTACCATTCTGTCCACTTTGGAAATTTCGTGGGCGCCAGACGTCTGGGGCAAAGTTCGGAACGCAATCCGTTCGGCTCAGTACAGCGCACAGCTAAGTGCGGCCGACTTGGAGAACGAGAAACTGACCGAGCAGGCTACCTTAGCGACAGTCTACTTCCAGATTCGAGGACAAGACACACTGCAGCAACTCTTTAACGACACAATCGTCGCTTACCAGAAGGCGCTCGCTTATAACCAGGTCCAATACGAAACCGGAATCACCGATAGAATTTCGGTGGTAGAAGCTCAGAATACCCTCCAAAATGCGGAGGCTTCGGCGACTCAAATCGGCGTCGCTCGAGCCCAATTCGAGCATGCGATTGCCGTCTTGCTCGGTAGAGTTGCTTCCAATTTCTCGATTCCGGTTAGGACTTTGCATCGGTCGCCGCCGAGAATTCCGGTCGGTATGCCCTCCCAACTAATTGAGCGTAGACCCGATGTCGCGGCTGCGGAACGAAATATGGCATCTGCTAATGCTGAAATCGGCCAGGCCTACGCTGCCTATTTCCCCACATTCAATTTGAGCTCTGACACCGGGTTTGAGAGTCACCATTTCAGCAACCTGTTCGATACCCACAATCGAGTCTGGTCAATCGGTCCATCCGCATCTGAGACCATATTCGATGCCGGCCTCCGCACCGCAACCGTTCATCAGTTCATTGCCACCTATAATGCCGATCTAGCTACTTATCGGCAGACCGTGCTCACCGCATTTCAGCAGGTAGAAGATGCCATGGCTGAGATCCGTCTCTACTCCAAACAATTGAGGGAGCAACGCGACGCCGAGAAATCAGCGGAAGAGTTTTTGACCCTTGAAATGGGCAGATTCCAAACTGGTATCGATCCGTACGTTGATGTCGTCACTGCGCAGACTACTTTGCTCACCGATCAGCAAGCGGTGATCACCGTCCAGGTGTTACAGATGACCAGCGCCGTATCCTTGATTGAAGCGCTCGGCGGCGGCTGGGATGTATCGGAGTTGCCGACCCCATCCCAGGTGTCGAAGTGGCCGACACACGAGGAAAGCGCGATTCAACAGTAGCCCAGATTGGTGGGGCGAGGCTCCTGAACAGCTCTATGATTTTGACGAAGCCGCCGGCCTAGTAAACCCAAGCGTTTGGCTATACCAATTCACTCGCCGACTTGTCCCAAGGCCGAAAG
>JAFAHI010000623.1 GCA_019237325.1 Verrucomicrobiota bacterium
CCTTGCCTCGTCTGTCCGATCCAAGACCGCAGTTTTCGCGAGTTGCCGTTTCCGTTTGGCGCTCTTTGATTGGAGCAAATGGCGTCGGCCCGCTTGGCTGCGCAGGACTTTCCCGGAGCCAGTCACTTTAAAGCGCTTGGCTACCGCTTTTTTCGTCTTACGTCGAGCGATCGGTTTTGGCATAAGGAGCCGGTAAAGTATGCTTCGCCCGGCGATTCGCAAGGGCAAAATGAACGAATAGTAATAACGACCGAATGCGTCACATCCCAGGGGGAAATGGATGATGCATGCGTGACACGACCCTGCCCAGGTGTTGACCTGTCTCCTCGGTGCGGCCGCTTGTCAGTGCGGCCGCACGGGCAAATCCTGCCTCAGCTTAAGATGCCGATGGCCTTTCCAATAAAGACCACAATGATCGCCCCAATAATTGAAAGAATTATACCCGCGGGATGAAACGGTGCCCCGTCTGCGGGCTTGGAGAATAATCTGGCGATCAGACCTCCAACGATTGATCCGATAATACCTAGGATGACCGTTAAGTACCAGTGACCGGTATGAAAGCCCCCGACTTTCTCGGCTATGAAGCCTGCTATGAAGCCAATGATGATATACCAAAGGATGTGTAACATAGTTGCTTTTTTTGGTGGTGTTCGTTTGGTCGCCGAGAGACTTCCGGCGTTGTTGATCAGATAGGATGGTTAGTGATCACGGCTTTTGGCCGCCAAAAAAGGAAAGCCGGTCTACCGGGTTGCTGAAACGCCTCCTCGCTAGCCGACCAGTCCTTCATAGTTTCAATTTTGTTTTCGACATCGGGTGCGAGTCCTGCGGGCTCGGTTTAATCCGAAGGCACGCTCAACCAGCATCCGGAAAGGAATGCGATACGATTGAATAGTATCTCCGCCCGTGATGCGAGCTAAACATTCCGAAGGTGTCATTTTGCTTCGAGCTTAGGAGTCATCATTCGACTCCTGGGCGCTGATTGTCACATTGTTCGGTCATTTCGGGACGTGCGCCGGTGGATTTTGGAGGCGATCTTAGGTTTCGGGTCCAGCTTCGGCAAGCAACTTCCCAGCAAATAAGGCCTCCCTACAGCCAGCGCTTCCGCTTAAAATAAAGGAGCATTCCGCCGGCAACGGCTGCCATGAGTAGGAGCACAGCCGGGTAACCGATTGGGGAAGAAAGCTCCGGCATGTTCAGGGGACTGCTAGCCCGGTCAAAATTCATCCCGTAGACCCCAGCAATGAAAGTGAGCGGGATAAAGATCGAGGAGAGCACCATCAACACCCGTACAATCTCGTTTGTACGCATGCTGAGACCGGAAATGTAGAGCTCCATGAAATTCACCGTGGCGTCTCGGTAGCTCTCCACAAGATCAATGAGGGCCAGCGAATGATCGTAAGTGTCGCGGATAAAAGGTTTGGTCCGATCGGAAAGCAGCTCGCTATCGTCATGCCAAAGGCGCAAAAGGAGATCGCGTTGTGGCCAGATGGCCCGTCGCAACAAGGCTAAAGCTTCCCGAATTTCATGAACTTCACGGAGGTTTTCCCGGGTTGGCTTTTCGAGGAGGCTTTCTTCCAGGCCTTCAATGGCTTCACCGATTTTTTCGACCGCTGGGAAATAATGATCGATGACGGTATCAATCAGGATGTAGGCCAAATAGTCGTTGCGAAGAAAACGAGCGTTACCAGCGCCTTCGCGCAGGCGATTGCGCACCGGCTCAAATACGTCGCGGCCCGGCTCCTCTTGAAACGTTAGAACAAAACGATCGCCAACCAGGACACTGAGCTGTTCAAACACAAGCTCCAGCTCGTCATTCTGATAGACCATCTGCAATAACAGAAAGACCTGGCGATCATAAGCATCTAAATGCGGTCGTTGGCCGACAGTAAAAATATCGGCAATGGCGAGAGGATGGATCTGGAAAACGCGGCCGAGCTCTTCTAGCAGCTCCACCGATCCCAGGCCTTCAACATTTACCCAGGTAACCTTCTGGTTCTCAAGGGAATCCAAAAGCTCGTCAACTGCACCCACTTGTTTCTCAACGAAAGAGTGAGCGTCGTACTCGATGAGTTTAATGCTTGTTGGACGGGCCTCGGCAGGAACAGAGACGGCCGTCGGCGCCGAACCGGGGGGCGGATAGTGGAGCTTGTGCATGGTAGGCGGGGTGGATGGGGCGAAGTAATCAGTGATCAGTAAACAGTAATCAAAAGAAGGAGCTAGGAGCTAGCATCTAGGAGGTAGGAGGGGCGCCGGAGCAGATTGGTGGGGCGAGGCTCCCGCACGACCTAAGAATTTTGACGAAGCTGCTGGCCTGCTTAAGCCCAGCGTCTGTCTACACCAGTACGCTGGCCGAGCCGCGGTATATCATGCGGCCTGGGCGAAGCGAGCTGTGCAGGCAAAAATGCGAGCTCCCGTGGCAGTCCGAGGTGCTAGCGATGCGGCAGACCCACGGCTCGGCGCGCGCACTGGCCGAGCACGGCGTTAGGATTTATCAATGGTCAGTCGCTTCGTCAAAATTCTTAGGTCGTGCGGGAGCCTCGCCCCACTAAAAAGTCGCCCCTCTTGGCTCCTAGATTCTGGCTACTGTCTCACTGATTACTGATTACTTTCCCCGCGCCGCTACCTCCTCGGGGCCCGCCAGACGGCGGCTTCGAAGCAGGCCAAGATGTGGCCAAGCCAACCTAGCCATATAAACCAGAGGAGGCCGCTAACCAGGAAAAACGCGAGGGCGGCCAAAAGCCGACCTTGGGTCAATTGGCCGAGCCCAGGGATAAAAAAACTGCAGACAGCCGCAAGAACGTTACCAGAAGAACCTCTACTCATACACCTACAGAACACTGTAACTCTGCCTAAAGTTGCTGCCATCGGAATCGACGTGATAGCCGATCCGATGGCAGCAACTTTAGGCAGAGACGACAAATGACAGATTACAAATGACAAATTGAGCGGCCAAAAACACGCAGTCTATCATTTGTCATCTGTCATTAGGACCGCGGAAGGCCCCGCGGTCCTTAGCCCGGCTGGACGACGATGAAGGATTGTTGGCCGTCTCGGTCGAGAACAACCACCACTGGACGACTGGGGTCGAGTTGCTGGGCAATTTTCTGAAAATCCTCGGCGTTGGCGACCGGCTGATTGTTGATTGCCTGGATGATATCGCCGGCCTGCAGCTCCTGGGAGAGTTTAGAGGAAGGATCGACACTCATGACAAAGACGCCCTGAGTATCCTCGGGTATATTTGCCTCAGACCGTAGTTGGGAGTCTAGCGTCCGAACCTCAACCCCGGCGAATGCTCTCACACTGTGGTTGTTGCGCCGGCCGTTGGAAGGATTGCGGGAAAGGCGGCTTCCAATCTGCGCCGGTTGCTCAACGATCTGAGCAGAAACTGTCTTGGGCTGACCTTCTCGCACTAGATCAATCGTGACGGTCGAACCGATATCCGTCTCCGCGATCCGGTTCCCAACAGCAGCTGAATCTCTTACTTCGTGACCATTAATTTTTTGGATAATGTCCCCCCGGATAATGCCGGCCTTCTCTGCAGGCGACCCGGGGTCGACATCGGTCACCATGGTGCCGATTGGTGGGTCCAGTTTGTTCTGTTCAGCCTGGTCGTTCGTTATCTGTTGCACGGATACGCCCAGGTAGCTTCTTACGGCTCGTCCTTTCTGGATAATGCTCTTGAGGGTCCGTCGAACCAAGTTCGAAGGAATAGCGAATCCGACCCCCTGATTTCCGCCCGACTCGGAATAGATAACCGAATTGATTCCCACCACTTCTCCTTTGACGTCGATCAACGGGCCACCGGAATTGCCAGGATTGATCGCAGTATCGGTTTGGAAAAACTCAACCGAACTGTCACTGATTCCTCGGCGATCCCGAGCGCTAATAATGCCCTGACTTACGCTCTCTCGAAGGCCAAACGGATTACCGACCGCGAAAACGATTTGACCGACTTTGACCTGATCGGAGTCAGCCAGCGAAAGGGGCGTCAGGTTAGGCAGATTGATTTTTAGAACAGCGACATCAACCTGTTGATCGCTACCGACCACGGTTGCTTTGGCTTGTCTGCCGTCGTTCAGGTCGACCAAAATATCATCCGTACCCTGGACAACGTGATAGTTGGTTAAAATGTGTCCCTCCTTCGAAACGATAAAACCTGAGCCCAGCGACGTTACTTTCTCTCGTCCCGAGGATCGGCTATTCGGAAAGCCAAAAAAGAACTCAAAGGGATCAGGCGCCCGCTGAACGGTCTTCGTCGTGGTAATACTCACCACGCTGGGCACGACCGCGTCGAAGAGCCTGGTGTACTCTTCGTTTAGCCGTTGAAGGATATCGACTGAGCCCAGATCGATCTTCGGCTCTTCCGCCGGAGTAAACTTTTCAACTTTAGCCTGGCCTACCCCGGGTTCCTTGGTTTGCCAGACATAAATCAACGAGATGGCTAGCGCCAGAAAGAGAACGAAGACAAGAAACTTCAAAAAGCTCTTCATGCTGATCTACTTTTGTGCACCGTCTCCCATATAATGGTGACACCGCCGTCGGTCAGTTGGCGGTTTTTCAAGGCGCGAGCGAAGCGCCCATATCTGGATTCATACGGGTCGATCCGCCTAGGCGGAGGAAAAACCGCCAACTGGCCACGGCCCGAAGGGTTGCGTTGAAAATGGGCCGGCTGCTTCGTTGCTCGTCGGTCACGTATCGATCCAGATATGCTCCCTCCTTGCGCCTCGCAGGCGGCCCATTTTGAACGCAACGGTGTCATCATTATATGGGAGACGGTGCACTAACTGGCTAAGGTCGTCCCCCCTTTTGTACTCTCATTTACGATACGCAAGAAACGCTGATTTCCAGCTGATTGCAGTCCTGGGTCACGGTCTAGTATTGAGCGGGCTATCCCTCGGGCTTCGTCCAAGAGATCTGCATCCTGCAGTAGATCAGCTACTCGCAGCGGCGGAAGCCCGCTTTGGGCCGTGCCTAATAGGTCACCTGGACCACGAAATCTGAGATCAGCCTCTGCAATCTCAAATCCGTCGTTCGTCTTTTCTAAAACAGATAGTTTAGCCAAAGCCAGTGGATCTTTGGTATCCGTCATCAGAATGCAATAACTTTGATGCTGGCCTCGGCCAATCCTGCCTCGAAGCTGGTGCAGCTGCGCCAAGCCGAATCTTTCTGCATTCTCGATTAACATCACCGTGGCGTTCGGCACGTCGACCCCGACCTCGATGACGGTGGTCGCAATCAGCACCCGTATTTCGCCCTGGCGAAAACGTTGCATCACACTCTCCCGCTCCTCCGGCGCCAACCGGCCGTGCAGTAGCCCGCACTCAGCCGGTTTCAGCAAATCAGCCCAACGATTAAACTCGGTGATAGCAGCTTTTACACTCAGCGAGTCTGACTCCTCGATCACTGGATAAACAATGTACGCCTGCCGGTTCGCCTGTAGTCGCTCTCTCAGGAAATTGGCGGCTTCAGGGAGTTTTCGCGATGAACGAACTCCCGTGATCACCGGTTTTCGGTCGATAGGTTTCTCGTCCAAGGTAGAGACATCAAGATCTCCGTAGAGCGTCATAGCGAGCGTGCGGGGAATAGGCGTTGCGGTCATCACCAGCAAATCGGGTACCGGCTCGCGCGCCAGTAACCGGCCTCTTTGGAGAACGCCAAATTTATGTTGCTCGTCGATCACGACTAACCCAAGTCGAGGGAGCGGATCGCTGTCGTAGAGAAGAGCATGGGTGCCAACGATGATCTCGGGGTCACCTTCCAACTCTAAAAACGCATCTTCTTTTCGTGGACCCGTCCTCAAGCCGATCCGGATTCGCATCGGTTCCAGCCAAGTCTTCAGAGTTTGGTAATGTTGCTCGGCCAAGACTTGGGTTGGCGCCATCAATGCGCTTTGAAATCCGGCTTCCGTCACCTCCAGCATGGCGGCGGTCGCCACCACGGTCTTGCCGGCGCCAACGTCACCATGCAGTAACCTCGCCATCGGTCGATCGGCCGCCAAATCAACGTGGATTTCCTGAATCGTACGTTTTTGCGCCCGGGTCGGCTTGAAAGGCAGCTGTTGCAGGAATTGTTCGACTCGGCTACCCGAACTCGAATGCGCATGGCCGGGCTGGCCAACCATATTTCTGCGCCGGTTTTCGACCACGATCTGGATACCAACCAGCTCCGCCAAAGCCAAGGTTTTTCGGGAGCGCTGCAGTTTTATCCACGAGTCCGGAAAGTGGATTTGACTGATGGCTTCCCTGTACGAAGCCACGTATCCAGGTAGGACCGGTTGGTCTTCGATCTCATCGAGACGCGTGACGGCGAGATAAATCAGAGTTCGCAAGGGACGCTGCCGTAGACCTTCGGTCAACGGGTAGACCGGTGTGATCCGATTCAGGTGAATCAGGTTCTCTTCTTCATCCTCGACAATCTCGAATTCCGGATGATCAAAATAGATCCGGCCCCGGCTTTCTTTCGGACGCCCGAACACAACTAAGGTCTGACCGGCAGCCAGCATTTTTTGGACGTAGTGCTGATTGAACCAGCGACACGCGAGCCGTCCACTTAAAGCTCCGCTCTCTCCCTCATCCAGAGTCGCCTCTACAATATTTCGGCCGGAGAAATAACGCGAAGTCACCTTTTGCACAATGCCCCGAACGCAAATCGGCTTGTCGGAGCTGGTAGTCGGGAATCGACTGAACTCGGCTCGATCTTCGTGCCGTCTCGGATAATGCTCCAGCAGATCGCGCCAAGTCTTGATCCCAAGCCGGTTCAACGGGCGCACCATCGGCGATGGCACCCAATCGAGTTCGTCGATAGTGGCGGCTAAAGCGTCCATTCGCGGAAGGAGTTCAGGAGTTCGAGGAGTTGCAGGAGTTCAGGAGCAATTAGGGATAGCACTGCGTAAATTTCACATTCAAATCGCAGGTATCGTTGTTTCTTGCAATTTGTGATCGTCCCGACGCTGAACTCCTGAACTCCTGAACTCCTGAACTCCTGAACTCCTGAACTCCTGAACTCCTGAACTCCTGAACTCCTGAACTCCTCGAACTCCTCGAACTCCTCGAACTTGAACTCCTCGAACTCTTTGCGGATTGTGCACGGGGCCATGCTAGCAAAACGAATCATTCCTTGCCTCGATGTAACCGAGGGTCGCGTCGTAAAGGGCACGAAATTTGTTCAACTCCGGGATGCAGGTGACCCGGTAGAATGTGCAAAAGAGTACAATCGGCAGGGTGCTGACGAGCTGGTTTTTCTCGATATCACTGCCAGCTCGGATCATCGGAAAACGATGATCGACGTGGTGGAGCGCACCGCCGAACAATGTTTTATGCCGCTCACGGTTGGGGGCGGTATTCGGAGCCTGAGTGACGTCCGCGATATGTTGTTGGCGGGAGCGGACAAAGTGAGCATGAACACCGCGGCGATCCAGCGCCCCGACCTGATCGCGGAAGCGGCGGAAGCATTTGGCGTCCAATGCATCGTGGTGGCGATCGATGCAAAGAGAGAGCCGGCCGGCGGGTGGCGGGTTTACACCCATGGAGGACGCAAACCGACCGAGCTCGACGCGATCGAATGGGCCTCAACCGCGGCCCGCCTTGGCGCCGGGGAAATATTACTTACCAGTATGGATGCAGATGGGACCAAAGATGGCTACGACCTGCAGCTCACTGCGGCAGTCAGCACTGCGGTTACGATTCCCGTCATCGCCAGCGGAGGAGCCGGGCGTTTGGAGCATTTGGAAAGAGTCCTTCGCGAGGGTCACGCGGACGCCGTATTGGCCGCAAGCATATTCCATTTTGGCGAATATTCAGTAGCGGACGCCAAACGGTTTCTTTCCGAACATGGGATCCATGTGAGGCTGTGAGGGCAGGAGTTCAGGAGTTGCAGGAGTTCAGGAGTTCAGAAGCCAAGGACAGCGCTGAGCTGCTTCTCATATTCGGATCGCGAATGGCGTTTTTTCTCGCAATTATGTACTCTGCTCACGCTGAACTCCTGAACTCCTGAACTCCTGAACTCCTGAACTCCTGAACTCCTGAACTCCTGAACTCCTGAACTCCTGAACTCCTGAACTCCTGAACTCCTGAACTCCTGAACTCCTGCAACTCCTGCAACTCCTGAATTGAACTCTT
>JAFAHI010000639.1 GCA_019237325.1 Verrucomicrobiota bacterium
ACCTTTCTGGTCTATTCGACGTGGGCAGCATTCCAAGGGAACCATTATTGGTTGGATCAAAACGGAGCCAATTATCTGTCTCCGTTTTATTCGCCGGAGCTGTTCGGGAGTTCGCCGCACGCGATTTTCGGGCCGAAACCGGCTTGGTGGCCTGCCTGGCTTTTGTTTTCGCCGGCTCTCTTAGTGCTTTGGGCGCCGGCCGGGTTCCGGCTCACCTGTTATTATTACAGGGGTGCGTACTACAAAGCGTTCTGGGCTGATCCGCCCGCGTGCGCCGTTGGTGAACCTCGCATCGGCTATCCAGGCGAAACCTCTTTCCCGCTTATCCTACAGAATATTCATCGTTACTTTTTGTATCTCGCGCTGATCTTTATTCTGGTGCTCCTCCACGACGCCTGGAGCGCGTTTTGGTTCACAAGTCCGTCCGGCGACCGGCATTTCGGACTCGGTGTTGGTACGATAGTGCTCACTCTCAACGTGATTTTACTGGGTGGCTACACATTCGGGTGACATTCGCTGCGGAACTTGGTTTGAGGATACCTGGATCAAGTCTCCAAACAACCGATCCACGCCAAGTGTTATGCCTGCGTGAGCCGTTTGAATGGGCGCCACATGCTCTGGGCTTGGCTGAGCTTGTTCTGGGTCGGGTTCAGCGATCTCTATGTTCGCCTGTGCTCATGGGGCATCTGGCACGACTGGAGAATCTTTTAACCGCGAATGGACGCGAATTAAAACCGCGAATTGACGCGAAAATTTCACCACCGAGACACAGAGAACACGGAGAATATTAAGATCCGCAGATTACACAGATTACGCAGATTACTCTCAGGGTTTGACTGCGCCGGTGAGACAAAAAGACCAGTACACAATTACGGCGTTTTCAGTCAGCCGACCGCCTATGCGACCTAAAAATAGAAATCTGCGAAATCTGAGAAATCTGCGGATCTTTAATCTCTGGGTTCTCTGTGTCTCTCTGGTGAAATTAAATCTGCGGATTAGCCGGTGAGTAATTATCAAACGTTTGAATATGATGTGCTCGTGATCGGTGCGGGCGGGGCTGGGTTACGTGCGGCGATCGAGGCTTCTGCGGCGGGCGTCAAAGTGGGGTTGATTTGCAAGTCGTTACTGGGCAAAGCGCACACGGTGATGGCGGAAGGCGGGATTGCGGCGGCACTGGCTAACGTCGATGACCGGGATAATTGGCGTGTTCATTTTTCAGATACGATGCGCGGCGGCCAGTACGTCAATAACTGGCGAATGGCCGAGCTTCATGCCAAGGAAGCGCCGGCCCGGGTCCGTGAATTAGAAGCCTGGGGCGCGGTGTTTGATCGAACCCCGGACGGAAGAATTCTTCAACGGAACTTTGGAGGACATCGATATCCGCGACTTGCGCATGTCGGGGATCGGACCGGACTGGAAATGATTCGGACGCTCCAGGATCACGGGATCCATCAAGGGATCGATGTGTACATGGAGCACACGATCGTGACTTTGTTGAAAGACGGGGATCGGGTTGCGGGCGCGTTTGGGTACGATCGTGAACGTGGGCGGTTTAAAGTATTTAAGGCTAAAGCAATCGTGTTGGCCACGGGAGGCGTGGGACGCGCTTACAAGATCACGAGTAATTCCTGGGAGTACACGGGAGACGGCCACTCGTTGGCTTATCATGCCGGAGCGGAGCTGATCGACATGGAGTATGTGCAGTTTCATCCGACGGGAATGATCTGGCCGCCGAGTGTGATGGGGATCCTGGTTACCGAAGGTGTCCGCGGCGAAGGCGGCATCTTGCTCAATAACAAAGGGGAACGCTTTATGTTCGCCAGTATCCCGGAGCTTTATCGGGCCCAGACTGCGGATAATCCGGAAGAAGGTTGGCGATACACGCAAGGCGATAAGAACTCCAAAAGGCCGCCTGAACTTTTGACCCGCGACCATGTGTCGCGCTGTATCATGGATGAGGTAAAAAACGGCCGGGGCAGTCCCCATGGTGGTGTGTTTCTCGATATCGCCTGGATCAAAGAAAAGCTGCCCAACGCAGCGGAACATATTAAGAAAAAGTTGCCGAGCATGTATCACCAGTTCATGCAGCTGGCCAACCTCGATATCACCCAACAACCGATGGAGGTCGGTCCGACGACTCACTATATGATGGGTGGAGTTCGGGTAGACGGAGAGACCCAGATGTCGAACGTGCCCGGCTTATTCGCTGCGGGTGAAGTGGCTGCCGGATTACATGGCGCCAACCGGCTCGGAGGCAATTCATTGTCGGATCTGTTGGTGTTTGGTAAACGGGCGGGCGAATTCGCCGCCAAATTCGCCCAGGACCAAAAACCGGGTGGAGTCGATGATAGGGAGATCGAAACGGCAGCTCGCGAGGCCGTCTCCGCCTTCGATCGAGCGGTGAATGGAAACAACGGTGAAGGCCCCTATCAAGTGCAGTACGATTTACAGAACTTGATGCATAACCTGGTTGGAATCGTCCGGCGCGAAGGAGAGATGGTGCAGGCCCTTGAAGGGTTAGGAAAACTTTGGGAACGGGCAGGTAAAGTCGCGGTACCCGGTCATCGAGAATACAATCCTGGTTGGCATACTGCGATCGATTTGAAGAATCTGTTAACGGTCTCGGAGGCAATTACGCGAGCGGCGATCGAGCGTAAAGAAAGCCGGGGCGGTCATTTTCGAGACGATTTTCCAAGCAAGGATGCCACCGAAGGCAAGGTCAGCATCGTAATAGAAAAGGGGACGGATGGATCGATGCAAGTCCGGCGGGAAGCGATCCCAGACATGCCGCCGGAATTGAAGCAGGTGATAGAAGAAATGAAGTAATACCCCGAACCCGAGAAACCAAAATCTCACGCAAAGACGCAAAGGCGCAAAGAATGAAGACTGAGACGGATTTTGAACGGGAGGACGCAGAGGTCGCGGAGATCTTTTTGGTTTGCTCGAATCGATAGGAGAGAAATAAATGCCAACGGCGACGTTCAGGATCTGGCGTGGGGATGCGAATTCGGGGAAGTTCGTTGATTATTCCACGGAGGTTTCTGAGGGGATGGTAGTGCTGGATGCGGTTCATAATATCCAGGCAACTCAGG
>JAFAHI010000162.1 GCA_019237325.1 Verrucomicrobiota bacterium
ACTGGTCGCACGCCGGGCGCCTTCGTTTTTGAGCAGTTCCCCTAGTTTAAGCGTTAGTTTCCTGGACATGGTGGCGTGTGGCGTTCGGTGGTCGGTGGTCGGTGACGTGGCGATGGGATGGGACCCGCCTTCGCAAAGACTACGGCGCGTCAGGCCTTATGGCCACTGAGAGACTTACATGGTTTGTCGGACAGATGCGGCTTCCGAAACTGTTAACTGCAACCGGCAAGCGCCAACCGCAAACGGCGAACCGCTCGACCGTCAACTCAATGGTTGACTCTGGGCGCGATAGCGATTAGCCACCCATGCATCCCACATGAAGAAAATCTGTCTTGTTTTGCTCGTCTCGGGTATCGGTCTGGCAGCGTGCGAACGTCATCCGGCTAGCCAACTGCAAGAAGCATCTGAACAAGGCCAAGCGAAAACAGAGGCGAGTCCTTCAACTCAGCCAGCCTCTTCGGCGACACCGAAGACGTTTTTCCCTCAGAATTCGTGAGAACCGTTCAGGTAAGGCGGGTTCTATCGTGACCACAGGCCTGGCAAGCGAGGCGGCGACCGGTTCGGTCCGGGCACGCTTAAGCAGATTAATCCAAGGCTGACTCCCGGTCTTGAGGCAGCGATCAAGACGAGTAAGGACGTAGACACCTACTAACGCCGGAACGGAAAACACTCTACGATCCCAACGCATTCGGCCTCGCAAGCGAGGCAGCGCTCCACGGGTTGGCATCTCGAAAATCTGCGTAATCTGCGGATCTAAAAAGGGGCGGTTGGACTCAGGGATTACCGGCCTGGAAATCGAACAGTGTCGGCTGGGGGCGAGGGTCTTCGGTTTTGGCTTTGCGCCGAGGCGATTTCGCCTCGGCTAAGCGGGGGCGCCCCTGCGCGTTCAGTTCGGCGCTTTCAAGGTTAGCGAGGATTTCTTTAGCCCGATCTATCACCGCCGCGGGGAGTCCGGCTAATCGCGCCACCTGAATACCGTAACTTTTGTCGGCGGCTCCCTTTTGGATTTTGCGCAGAAAGATGATCCGATCGTTCCATTCCCGAACCGCCACGTTGAAATTCTTCACGCCGGCACACACCATTTCGAGTTCTGTCATCTCATGGTAATGAGTCGCGAAAAGAGTGCGCGCCCGCACGACGTCGTGCAGATATTCGGCCACGCTCCACGCGATGGAGAGGCCGTCAAAGGTTGAGGTTCCCCGTCCGATCTCGTCCAAAATAATGAGACTCCGCTCGGTGGCATTGTTGACGATGTTCGCGGTCTCGTTCATCTCCACCATGAAAGTGGACTGACCGCGAGCCAAATCATCCGAGGCGCCCACCCTGGTAAAAATGCGGTCGACGATTCCGACAGTAGCAGATTTAGCAGGGATGAAACTCCCGATCTGAGCCATTAGCACTAAGAGCGCGACCTGCCGGATATACGTCGATTTTCCGGCCATGTTAGGACCTGTGATCAAGAGTAACCGATTGGCTTCCCCATCCAGCAGGCAATCATTAGGAACAAATTTCTCCTCAGTTAGGTTCTGGTCCAGGACAGGATGACGCCCTTCGACAATCTGCAGGATGCTCTCGGCATTTATTTCCGGCTGACAGTAGCCGAAAAGACGAGCGGTTTCAGCGAGGCTGGCGATGAAATCAAGCTGCGCAACGGCCCGGGCAGTCACTTGCAGCGGCCCCAGATAGCCCAACGTGAACTCGCGTAATTTTAAGAAAAGCTGGTACTCAAGCTGTTTAGAGCGTTCATCGGCACCGAGGACCTTGGCTTCGAACTCTTTCAATTCGGGTGTGATAAAGCGCTCGCCGTTTACCGTGGTTTGTCTTCGAATGTAATGGGCAGGAACTGCAGAGAGATTTGCTTTGGTTATCTCAATAAAATAACCAAAAACTGAATTGTACCGGACCTTTAAAGATTTTATTCCGGTTCGATCGATCTCCTTCTGCTGAAGCTCTGCGATCCACCCTTTGCCGCTCCCGGACATTTGGCGCAGTTCGTCCAGATCCGCATCGTAGCCGGATCGGAAAATGCCGCCTTCCTTAACGGTAGCCGGCGGTTCGTCCTCGATGGCCGCACGGAGCCGTTCCAATAGTTCCGGTAAGAGATGGATACTGCAGAGGATTTCGTAACAGAGTGAGTTCTCCTCCTTCGCCAGCGCTGCTTTTTCCAACGCGGTTAAATGGTCTACCAACGGCGGTAACGCTTCCAACGAATGACGGATCGCGGCCAAATCGCGGGGACCGCCGGTTCCTTGGCTGACGCGGCTCAAGGTCCGTTCAACATCGCGCACCCCGCGCATTGATTCCCGGCACGCATTGAGCAGAAACGGCTGCTCCAGAAACCGAGCGACCAACCCTTGGCGACGCCGGATTTTTTCCAGCTTTCGCAAGGGCTTAAGAATTGACTCACGGAGCAGACGAGCCCCCATCGGCGTCACGGTACGATCGAGAGCACGTAACAGACTCGT
>JAFAHI010000209.1 GCA_019237325.1 Verrucomicrobiota bacterium
CAGGAGGCGGCTGAGCTGGTCGAAAACGCGCTTTTGAACGATCACAGAGTCTTGGCCTGCGGCAACGGTGGGAGCGCTACCGATAGCTCGCATTTCACGGCTGAGCTGGCCAGCCGATTCGTCAACGACCGGCAACCGTTTCCGGGTTTCAGTCTCACGAATGACGGAGGATTAATCACTGCTATCGGAAACGATTATTCATTCGACGAAGTGTTTGCCCGACAATTGGTAGCGTTTGGAAAACGCGGTGACGTTTTGGTCGCGCTTTCCACGAGTGGGCAATCCCGCAATATTTGCCGCGTGCTCGAAGTCGCCAATGAGACCGGCGTGACCTCGATTTCCCTGCTCGGCCGGGAAGGTGGCGCTTGCAAAGGCTTGGCTTCGGTGGAGATGATCATTCCCAGCCAAAGCACGGCTCGTATCCAGGAAGCACATAAGGTGATCATTCACATCATCTGCGAGCTGATCGAGCCAGCCTTGCAGAAGGCCAGTAATCAAAAGTGACGGATCAGAAGCTCGCACAAATCGTTGAGCTGGACGGAGCCTGGCCCTCGAACTCTCTGGGACTGACTCGTTCCCTCGATTGCCGGGCTTGGGGACCTAAGCTCCGTTACTGCGCACCCACACGAGTTATTGAGACTTTCTACCGTCAGTTCGCGGACAAACTAAATCCGTTCACTCTCTATGGATCCGGAGACTTCCACCATCTGACGGCGCTCTGGGTTCGCCAATTCAAGCAACCGTTTGTTCTTATCTCTTTCGATAATCACCCCGACTGGGACACTCGCCCGCCGCATTGGTGTTGCGGCACGTGGATGAACCGGGCGCTGGAGTCACCGCTTCTAAAACGAGTCGCAATCTGGGGTTGCGCTAACTTCGAGCTTAATCCGCCTCATCGATGGTTCGCGAATCATCGAGCGTTGCGGGCAGGCCGCTTGGAAGTGTGGCCATGGGTCGAGCGTTTTGGACCATCAGCTCGCCGCCGATGGTCTGGTATCACGTCAGACAATTGGCAAGGTCAGTTCGCCAAGTTCGCGGCCGGACTCAGCGATTCACCAGTCTACGTCACGATCGACATGGATTGCCTCAAACCGGAGACGGCGAGTACCGACTGGGAACAAGGCCTTTTTACACCCGAAGATATCGCTTGGGCATTAAGTAAATTGAGAGAGTCCACCACCATCATTGGTGGGGACCTCTGCGGAGCGCATTCGCCAGCCCAATACACTCGCTGGACGCAACGCCAGACCGCACACATTGATCATCCAAAGAAACCGCCGATCGATACCGAAAACGCGCGACGGCTGAACCTGGAAGCTGCCAGACAAATGTGGCCTGCGCTCGGGTTATAGCTTCGAGGTTCGGGTTATAGTTTTAGGTTGGGGACCTGTCGTCCTCGACATTCAACGGCAAGCTTAAAACCTATAACGTAGACGGGACGCATGTGACTTATGGGTTTGGCCAATTGCCGCGTCGCCACCTTTGCCCTATCGCCGTTTCGCCCTCCCCGGCTACCGTCTACGGACTGATTCTGAACAGGGTACCCTTCCCGGCCGATCCTCCACTTTGGGTTTCTCCGTAAAGATTCTTGTCAGGCCCGACTGTCAAAATTCCAACCGGTGCCCGGCCGTCGTTCTGGATACTACCATCATCGAAATTATGTAAAACGTTAAAGGACGAACCGTCTGTCGAGAGCTCGTAGACGGTCCCCCAGTTCGCCGTTCCACCGCCCACGGTCAAACCATACAGGTTACCGTTTGGCCCTTGGATTAAACCCTGCGTATCGAAAGGCATATGAGGGCGCGACTTAAACGTATGCAGAACCGTAGCCACTCCCCCTATTGTCAGCTGGAACACGTATTCTTCATCGGAAGGTCCTCCTGCGGCAGTTCCATAGAAGTTTCCATCACTGCCCTGAATCAAAGGGCCGGTCGGGTATTCAGTGCCAGAGAACTGATAGACTGTGGTAACCTGGCCGGCGGCCGTCATCTTATAAATTTCGCCGGGGAAAGCTCCTGTGCCTCCGTAAAAATTACCGTCGTTCGCTAGCAGCAAAGTAGTATTCGGAGAGATAGCCGGACTGGGTCCTGTAAAACTATAGACAAAGGTCACTTGATGGGTTGACGGATCCACCTTGTAAATCGTGCCGTATTTGGCGCTCCCACCTTGATAGGTAATTCCATAAAGATTGCCATCTGCTCCCGGAATGAGTCGCCCTAACGGAGAACGCCCCGCAGGCGGGGGGCCAAAGACATGCCAACGCTCTAGATTCCAAGGCCCACTCGAATTTGGTGTCAGCGCATACAAGAGTCCGGGGTGCGCAGACTTTATGTGCGGATTAATCCGCGTCCCGATTAGTTCGCCATTGTAATAGATTGGCGTGTCAATTGCGTATGCCCATTTAAAGCTCGCGACTATGCTTAGCGCACCCGCACGCGTCATCTGAAAGAAAACGCTGCCCGAACGCGACGTGGCCGCACTGAAAAGAGTCGCTCCATAAAATCTGCCATCTGGCGCTAGAACCAGGCCTCCAATGGGCACGGCTCCATCGTTAGGGACCGTACCGTCTCCGAAGTTGTGCAAAATCGTAAGTTGAGCACTCGCTTTGGGTTCAGCCCCGAGAACTAAAACTACGAATAGGCACCCAGAAACCAACCAATCGCGGCCCTTCGGCCTCATGCTGACTGAGAAACGAAACCCCGAAAGCCCGCGCGGCAGTTGCCACGAGCGGCTTCCATCCAAGGACTTCTGTTGCATCAAACAAAGCCTATCCGAAGCCAAAAGAGCTGACAATTTCCAAAACCAGAGAAATCTGCTGCGCGTTACGGGCAAATCTAGCGACTGCTGCGCAGATCTGGCCGGCGCTAACGGGTTACTAGTTCTAGGTTAGAATTTCTAAGTTTTAAGTTGGCATTCAGTGCGCCGAAACTATGAACCCCCGGAGACGCACGACCAAGCTGCCGGCGTACAACCTAAAACCTAAAACTTATAACTTAAAACTTTTACGTTCCCGCCACCAAGGCCGATCCGATGCTGATCACCGCAATGCCTATGATCAGCTGAGGGGTCAGCCTTTCGCGTAGGAAGACGGAAGCAGCCACCGCCATCATGGGACGATCGATTGCTTCG
>JAFAHI010000291.1 GCA_019237325.1 Verrucomicrobiota bacterium
GGCGAGGTTCGCCGCCTGAGTGCATCCCACGACCGGAGACCAGGATTGCTCGATTCGCTCCGCCATCTCCCCGATCAGCACCGCATGTTTGACTTTTCGCTCAACTAACTCGGTGATGGAGTCGAACGGGAACCCTTTATCTTTTCCACCCGCGATTAATATGACCGGGCGTGATTGCGACTCCAGCGCCTTTGCTAACGCGTCGAGATTCGTAGCCTTAGAATCATTGATAAAAACCACACCATCGACTTCACCTACCCGCTCGCAACGATGCGGCAGAAGCCGGTATTCGCTGAGCCCAAGCGCGGCCTTTTCCCACGGGATGTCGAGAGCATAGGCAACACCCAACGCGGCCATCAGGTTCTCCGCGTTATGTACGCCGCTCAAGTTGGTGGCGGTCATGTCGAGCACCGGCTCGCCGTGGAACAGAAGCGATTGACCAGATACTGAGAAATCCGCTTCTCCAGGATAAGCGTTAAAAGTGATCATCTTCGCTTTCAGCCCAGAAAGCTGATCTCGAGCATTCACCAGTGCGAAATCGCTCCCTTGCTGACGTTCGAAAATCCGGAGCTTGGCGTCCCGATACTCCTGCAAATCGCGGTATCGGTCGAGATGATCGGGCGTGAAATTTAGCCAGACCGCGACGCGCGGCCGGAATGTCGAGATGGTCTCGAGCTGAAATGAACTAACTTCGACGGTAAAGACGTCCAGCTCATTTTGACGTTCGATCGCTTCGCAAAACGGCATGCCAATGTTGCCGCACGCGATCGTACGAACACCGGCTCGCTGAAGCATGAGCTCAATTAATTGAGTGGTGGTCGTTTTGCCGTTGGTGCCGGTAATAGCGATAACGGGTTTGTGGCAGAACCGAAAAGCCAGCTCTAACTCGCCGGTAAATTCCGCCTTTTGGCGGACGAAATTCTGTACCAACTCGACCTGGGGATCGATCCCCGGGCTCAGAACCGTCAGATCGAAATTAACGGTGCCGCGTTCGGCATCTGGTCCCAAAACCGTCCTGATTCCCAACGCCTCCATCCTCTGAGCGCGCTCCTTGAGCTGCGACGCATCCGCGCTATCAAAGACCGTCACATCGGCGCCTTCCCGGCGAAGAAGTTTGGCGGCTGCTTCTCCGCTGGTGCCTAATCCTAAGACGGCAGCTTTGGTGGCGTTGAGTTTCATCTGAGTTTCAGTGTGGCCAGACCTAGCAGCGCGAACATTAAGGACATGATCCAGAACCGCACGATCACGGTGTTCTCTTTCCAGCCCTTCAGCTCGAAATGATGATGCAGCGGCGCCATGAGCAGCACTCGTTTACCCCTGGTTTTGAAGCTCAATACCTGAACAATCACAGAGACGGCCTCGATCACGAAGATCCCGCCAACAACCACCAATAGCAGCTCCTGCTTACAGCAGATCGCAACGACACCAAGCGTGCTCCCAATCGAAAGGGAACCGGTATCGCCCATAAAGACTCTGGCAGGATGGCAATTAAACCACAGGAAGCCGAGTCCCGCTCCCGCCAAGGCGGTGCAAAGAACCGTTAGCTCGCTGCTTTGCGGGTAGTAAGGTAACTCCAGATAGGAGGCCACCACCACGTTACCGGCGGCATAAGCAAGAATCGCATAGGTCGTCGCTACCGTGACCGTGCAACCCGTCGCCAATCCATCCAGACCATCGGTCAGGTTCACCGCATTCGATGCGCCCACTACCACCAGCCCGAAGAAGAGAATGGTGAGCCAGCCGAGATTGGCGATGAGCGGTTCCTTGAAAAAAGGGATATAAAGTTCTTTGGCCTGGATCTCGAGTGCAGGGTTGGTCAGAAAGAACGCGGTAACAACGGCCGCCAGAAAGAACTGGCAAAGCAGCTTGACGCGACCGGGAACTCCATCCGACTTTTTCTTGGTGACTTTTAGATAGTCATCGGCAAAACCGAGGCCGGCGGTGAAAACAATCGTGAAAAGACAGAGCCAAATAAAGCTGTTATCCGGACGGGCCCAAATCAAGGTCGAGACGACAACCGATCCCATCAATAGGACCCCACCCATGGTTGGGGTTCCTTTCTTGGCGCCATGCAGTTCGTAAAGCCGGTGCACCTCCTCGGCCGTACGAATAGGTTGGCCAAATTTGAGCGAGGTTAGTTTCCGAATGACCCAGCTACCGCTAACCAAACAAAGCAGAAAAGCGGTGATCCCAGCACAAACGGCCCGGAAAGAGACGTACTGGAACACGTTAAAGCCGGTACTGACCGGATGTGGGCCCTGGCTGAGGTGATATAAATAGTACATCATGGCGCCTTCCTTTGGCCCGAGCCACGCGCCGCTTCAAGCAGCGGAATGATTTGATCGATCGCCGCGCTCCGGCTGCCCTTGAGCAGAAGGAGGTCGCCAGGCTCTAAAATTGTATTCAGGAGATCCGCGGCCTCAGCATTGCTCTTGGCTGTCCGGCTCTCGGTTAATCCGGCCGCGCTGGCACTTTTGGCGATCGGGTACGCTTTTTCGCCAACCGCAATCAGCACATCAAATCCCTGCTCGGCGACCGCTTTGCCCACTCGTTCATGGCCGATCAAACTTTCTTGGCCCAGTTCGCCCATCCCTCCGAGGGCGGCCACCCGGCGCCCGTTTGCCGGAAGATTAGCGACCGTCTTGAGAGCAGCGATCATCGAATCTGGGTTCGCATTATAGGCGTCGTTAACAATGGAGATCCCGCCCACTGCCTTCACCTGCAATCGTCCCGAAGGAAGCGCCGTCCTAGTTAGCCCAGCGGCGCATTCGGCCAGAGACAGGCCGAAGGTCAGGCCGATCGCGACCGCCTGCAGAGCATTGAGCACCATGTGCTCACCGAGCACTGGCAGATGAACTCGAATTTCTTCCGTTTGCGTAGCGACAGTAAAGTCTTCGCCGTCAGGGCTGTGCTTGATATCGCGAGCCCGGACTTGTGCGTTCTCAAATCCTACCGTCACGACCCGCGCTCGGCATCGTCCGGCGATCCAGTCCGCAAAATCGTCACTCCCGTTCAATACCACCGTACCGGGCTCGACGACGCTTTCGGCCAAAACAGACTTTTCCCGGGCAATTCCTTCTCGGCTCCCAAGAAACTCTATATGGGCTACCCCGATGTTCGTAATGATTGCGTGCTGGGGCGCCGCAATACTAACCAATCCCGCAATTTCTCCCGGATGATTCGTTCCGTATTCGATGACCGCGACCTGATGTTGGCGCTCGAATCGCAACACCGAGAGTGGTACCCCAATGTGATTGTTCAGGTTGCCAGACGTCTTGGTGACTTGGAACCGTTCACTCAAAACCGCGGCGACCATTTCTTTGGTGCTCGTTTTGCCGTTGCTTCCGGTAATCCCGACGATCGGCATCTGGAACTTCCGACGATAGTTTCTTGCCAATCTTTGCAGACCGGCCAAAGAACCCGGCACCTGAATTTGCGGCAAGCCAGGCAACTCTTGATTCACTCTTTCCACAAGAGCCGCAGCCGCGCCTTGTTCGAACGCGGTCGCCAAGAAATCGTGAGCATCAAACCGTTCACCTTGCAGCGCGACGAACAGTTGGCCAGGTTGGATCGACCGGGTATCAGTGGAAACCGCTGTAACCACTGCTGAGCCGGAACCAAACAACGTTCCAGAAGCCAGGCTGGCGACTTCAGCAACGGTACTAGGTTCCATACTCTCCTAATTTAACTGGGTGGTCTTCCAACGCCCTGAGCGCTACCTCGATGTCATCGAATGGAACCGTGTGATCCCGGAACTCCTGATACTTCTCGTGACCTTTGCCGGCGATCAGCACAATATCGCGAGGACGCGCTAAAGTGATCGCCCGGTCGATGGCTTCGCGCCGGTCGGCAACCGTTTCAAAATTTCGTCCTTGGAAACCCGCCACCACCTCGCGAATGATCGCGTCGGGGTCTTCTTTGCGTGGGTTGTCTGACGTAACGATCGAGTAATCGGCAAACTGGTCGGCGACCGCCCCCATTAACGGCCGTTTAGCCCGATCCCGATCTCCTCCACAGCCAAACACCACGATCAAGCGGGCAGGGTTAAGGTCGCGACAGGTCTTGATCACATTCAACAGGGCATCATCGGTGTGTGCATAGTCGACAAAGACCTGGAACTGCCGCTTGGCGGGGACCGCTTCCAGGCGTCCCGGAATTTGCGGGGCGCGAGCCAGTGCTAAGACAGAGGACCGAATATCGATACCCAGCGCGCCTACGGTAGCCAGGGCGGCCAGTGAGTTATAAATATTGAATCGGCCGATTAGAGGGACACGGACCAGATAGCTCTTCCCTTTTACATCGAGCTGATAAGAGGTGCCGGTGGATTCAACTCGGTAGTTACTTGCCCTGAAGTCAGCTCGAGCACCCATCCCGTAGGTCACCAAATTTAACCGGTCGGAGAAACGAGCCACCAGTTGTTGGCCGTAAGGGTCATCGACATTGATTATCCCGATACCGGACTTCGATGCCTCGTCACTGATCTTTTCGAATAGTTTCTCCTTGGCCTGGAAGTATTCCTTCATCCCTCGGTGAAAATCGAGGTGGTCCTGTGTGAGATTTGTGAAAACACCTGCTCGGAACCGAACTTCATCGACTCGGTTCAAAGCAAGAGCAATTGAGGAGACCTCCATGGCCAGACTAACGCAGCCAGCCTCCAAGGCTTGGGAAAAGAGCTGCTGCAGGTCAACCGACTCCGGCGTGGTCCGTTGAGCCGGTAAGATTCGCTCCCCAATCTGGTACGATACCGTGCCGATGAGCCCGGTGCGTTGGCCGGCTCGCTCCAGCAAGTGCTTGATTAAGAAGGTGGTGGTGGTCTTGCCGTTTGTCCCCGTCACGCCGACCAGTTGCAGCCGGGCCGAAGGATCGTCATAAAAAGTTGCGGCCAGCCGGGCCAACGCGTCTCGAGAATCTTTGACTTGGATATGGGTGGCCCGCGTGGTCAGGTGAGGTTTCTGCGAGACTATGGCGGTTGCTCCTTTCTCGACGGCCTTCCCGATAAAAGAATGCCCATCCACTTGGCTCCCCTCGATCGCACAGAATAAGCTGCCTGGCGCAACCTGGCGCGAGTCGTAACAGATCGCGGTTACGTCGCGGGCTAACGTCCCGGTGACTAAAGGCTTGTCCAGCCGACGAATTAATTTCTCCAGCTCCATATCTGATCGATTAACCGCGCCCGGGCAGAGTTGAAGTTAATTTTTTCGGCGTCGCAACTAAACCGGGGGATACCAGCGGCTCGGTTGGCTGCAATCCAAAGTAATCTGCGACTCGTTTCGCGATTTTCGCAAAGACCGGGGCGGCTACCGTACCACCGAACGCTCGTGGGATGTTAGGATCATCAATCACGACTAGTAAGGCGAACTTCGGATCATCTGCCGGCATGAACCCCACGAAAGAGACCACATATTTCCCTTGCATGTAACCGCCTCGGGGATCGATCTTCTCGGCCGTCCCCGTTTTGCCGGCC
>JAFAHI010000345.1 GCA_019237325.1 Verrucomicrobiota bacterium
ACGCCGCCGGCTGTTCGCACGATCCAAACGCTGGCAGTGCAACGGCTGCGCAGCAACTACCCCGAAGCAATCTTTGCAGGTGTTGATCCCGCAACGTTTTCACTGACGAATCTCGGTGCGCTCATCCAGGAGGCATGGGCAAGCGGCCGCGCAATCGATGTCCCAGATCCCGATGTGGACCGATTTGAAGTCCGAGTCGAAGCCCGAATCCCCGCCCATGATATCGGTTTTGTGGGGACCGATCCTGGCGATCTCGACGGCGTGTTCCGTGTCATTTACTCGGTTGAAATCCCGTTTCCCGCGAGCGCCGACCCGACGGTGACGCTCAACCTCAATTACACTGATGGGATCGACGACATCTCCACCGTATCCCCGCCAGGATCGGGCGTGACTGATCTACCTATTCCGACTTCACGAGACATTCGTGTACGCCTGTTCCCTAAAGCCGCCGACCGAGCCAACTACTACGGATCAGATGCGGTGACAGTTGGGCTTCCCACCGACTATATCGTCCGACAGGAAGCTGCGATCGAGGACGCGATCTTTCCTGACAATCCAGAGCTCCAATTGCAGGCGTTCTACTTTCAGCCGGGCGCTAATATCTCTCAACTGCTGGCTCAGCAGCTTGGACTGAAGCAACAGGGATTTAGCTTCTCCGGTTTTCCTGGCCAACGCACGGTGTTTGGCGGTTCCGGTACTGTTCGACACAGCGTGAGCGCAGATGACGGCTCGCTGACTTTCTCTAATCAAACCGAGTTGTTAGGCCAATGGATCCTGGCCCTCGTGCTTGATCTCAAACGTGATTGGACTTGGGACGGGTTCGGCCAGCCAGCTCTGAGCTTCCAACGTAACGCCTCGAATATCGGGGTCATCGCGTTTCCCCGTGTCGTTGCCGCAGACGCTGTCGGTAATCCCGGCCAGACTCCTGACCGGTCCTTCAGTCGAATCGTGTTTTTTGACGCGGTTAACCCGCAACCGGTTCAACCCCACCTTCCGCGGGAATTGAACCTTACTTACACAATCATCGCCAATTTCACGGCTGCGACTACTCAACAATTCAGTTACCCGATCCGGTTGCCCATTACCACGCCACCCGCACAAACGCCGAAGATTGTGTCAACCGGTATCGCCGAATCGCCCTATCATCATTCACCGGACTATTCAGAAACAACACCGCGCGACCGCTATTTATGGATTGAGTTTGATCGCCCGCTTGAGGATGACGATGACAATTACTTTGGCCGCGTCCTCGCTTATGGTCCTGACCCGTTGCTGGCCGGCGCTTTGCTTCCTCAGCCTCAGCCTTCCGAAATGCTGCCTGAAGCCGTCGAGCCGCCCTTGCCGATCGATCCGGAACCAGTGCGCCGCATCTTCTCCGGCCAATCTGCAGATGAATCAGGTCTGGATGGGATGACCCAGATGGTGCCTGCCGATAAAGTCGGTGTCGGCAAATCCGGCACGTTTTTCTTGTTGCCTTTGCCTCCATCGATAGGTTCTGAAGACCTCGAGTTGTTCGGCTTTTGGACTTACGAATTCCGGGTAGGTCACGTAAAATATTGGTCCACAGCACAGGGCAGGTACGGCCGCCCGCTGCGTGTCAGCGGTATCCAGCATCCGCCACCACATCTGATCTGTTCGGTTGAACGCAGCAACACCGGTATTGGGGTAACCGCTCCATACGCTGTGACGGTTTACAATGGGAATCGGCTCTACGACTTCGAGCTGGGTGACCCGCAAACCCGTATCTGGTTCATGCTTTATGCTCAAGTTCTGCAGGCTGATTCTGCTTCCCATCGAAATATTCTATTGCATCATCTTGCCGGTCAAACCATCCGGACCAAACCGCGTGATCAAGCCGTGCATACCAACCCTCAACACGGCTCCACGCGTGATCCGTTGGCCGGAATTTTCTTCCCTGAGAATGTCATCGAAGAGCGCTTGGCGATACTCGGCTTGCCGCGGACGAATCCATTGAGCGTGCTCTCGGTCGAAGTGTTGCCCGGTCCATTGAACTTGCCTGCGAATTTGAAGAACTTCGCCGGCAAAGACGCGGGAGCCGACGATCAAGAAGATCCAGTGGGCATGAATCTAGGCCTGCGCCGTATTTTACGCACATCTCCCCTGACCGCCGTTCCGGCAATCTGTTAGCCGGCATTTGTCTGCTGGCGCTGGAGGGGAGAGCTTCGAAGGCACCTCCCGTCACGGACGCGGGTTAAATTTCGGAGCTCGTACGTCAGAGTTTAGCCCATTTCCCTGCTGGCAGCCGCTTTCGCGGACGAGGACAAAACTCCGAACGCCAAACGCCCAACGGCTAGCCCTAGTCCTTCAACGACGCGATATCGATCACAAACCGGTATTTGACCTGGCCTTTGATCGTTCGCTCCCAAGCCTCGTTGATCTGTTGGATCGGAATCACTTCCACGTCCGACGTGATGCCGTGTTCGGCGCAGTAATCCAGCATTTCCTGTGTCTCAGGAATACCGCCGATCATCGACCCCACCAGGCTGCGGCGTTTTGGAACCAGGCTGAAACCCGATACTGGAAGCGGATTTGGCGGGAGGCCCACCAGCACCAATACTCCGTCAGTTTTCAAGGTCGTGAAATAAGGTTCCAAATCGTGTTGCGCAGAAACGGTGTCGATGATGACGTCGAAAGATTTCGCGAGTTTGTTAAACGCTTCCGGACCTGTGGTCAGGACAAACCGCTCGGCGCCGAGGCGCTTCGCATCTGCCTCTTTAGAAGGCGATGTGCTCAGCATGGTGACTTCTGCGCCAAATGACGACGCTAACTTCACGGCCATGTGCCCAAGTCCGCCGAGCCCGAGAACCCCAACCTTGCTTCCCGGCCCCACGTTCCAGTGGCGGAGCGGTGAGTAAGTCGTGATACCCGCACATAATAGAGGCGCTACTCCCTCCAAAGTGAGCTTCGGCGAAACCGACAAGACGTAATTCTCGTCGACCACGATCTGGGTGGAATAACCGCCGTAGGTTGGCGTTTTCTTGTCCTGCTCGTAACCGTTGTACGTCGGACTCATCCCCTTGTCGCAATACTGTTCCAGCCCGGCTTTGCATTCCGGACATTCCCGACAGGAATCTACAAAACACCC
>JAFAHI010000464.1 GCA_019237325.1 Verrucomicrobiota bacterium
ATTTATCTCCATAGACTCTTGAGGCCTCAAACCCGAAATCTGCGTAATCTGTGTAATCTGCGGATAATATCATCTGTTTTTATCGGCGTTCAGCCATTGTCGGGCCAGAATAATGTCGTTTGCTACCAGTCCATGAGAAGCTTGAACCGCTTTGACGGTTACCTGCGCACCACGCTTGTCCAGTTGCTGAGCAATCCGCGGCAGGTCGTCCGCAGGGATGATGGGATCATGGCTGCCGCCGAGCAACAAAATTGGTCGTCCGCCGAGATCGTTACCAGGGATGTCGTCCGTGATAAACATCGGCCGTAACAGGACAGCGCCACCTAGAACTTCCGGCCGAAGCAACAGCAGGCCCTGGGCTATATTTGCTCCGTTCGAGTATCCGACCGCGAGCAAAGTTTTGGGGGAAATTTTATTTTGGGCGCAAATGCTCGCCACAAAATCCGCTAAAGCCTGGGAGCGTTCCCGCCAATCTTCGACATCGAGAACACCCTCGGCAAAACGCCGAAAGTATCTCGGTGCTCCGTTCTCTATTACCTGACCTCGAGGACTAATAATACCGGCGCCAGGAAGGATGGCTTCAGCGAGCGGCACCATGTCATTCTCATCCCCGCCAGTGCCGTGTAAGAGAAGCAAATGGTAAGGCACTGCTGCAGTGGCCGGCCGGTAAACGTGTTGAAACGGTGTGCCCATACCAGTCATGTCAGTTGTGCGACCGTCCCAGCATCAGTCACCTTGTTATCGGAACTCTCGTGCTCGTGCTCGTCCTCGTGCTCGATTGGAAATGTCCCAGTGTGGGCGAAATGCGTGATAGACGGGCTAACATCATGACGAAGCTTGTAGGTGCGAGACGCAATCCAAAACTTTCGAGCACGAGGACGAGCCCGAGCACGAGCACGATTGGGTCGCTTTCATGCCGACTTAAGTGGCGGCAAAGTTGCTTCCAGTACTGCCCGGTGAGGTTCTAACCATTCCGGTAACATGAGCTTTGAGCCGAGCGTGTCGGCCGATTCATCTACCGCGAAGCCGGGGGGATCGGTGGCGATTTCGAACAAAACACCACCGGGCTCGCGATAATAGATAGAATGGAAATAGTTGCGATCGATCACCGGCGAAACATTTAGACCTGCGGAGACCAGTTCGGTCCTCGCGGTGATCTGAGCAGTATCATCCGCTACCCGCCAGGCAATATGATGAACGATCCCGGTGCCGCCAGTACCCGACCGGCCCGCAGGTAGACAGAGTAGATCGATTCGCGCTCGACCTGGCCCGTCTCCCAAATTGTAACGGAACCGGTTACCTTCACTCGTTCCCGGGACGGCGCCCATCAATTTGGTCAAGATGGCGCCGCTTTGCTCCTGTGCCTCCAAAGAAAGGGTAGCCCCATGGAAGCCGCGTAACGCGAATCCGGGCGGAATCGTTGCTCCTCGCGCCGGCGCTACTAAATTGGCATCTGCCGTTTCAATAAACTCCAACACAAACTCGTCTGGATCCCGAGTCGCGATAAATTTTTCTCCGAAACGTGTACCCTCGTCGGCGATCGTCAGCCCGGCACTTTCAAGATGCTTCCTCCAAAACGACAGACTCCCCATGGGCACCTGGAAAGCAAAAGCAGTCACTTGTCCGACTCCCGGCGTCCCCCGTCTCGCTTTGGGCCAGGGGAAAAACGTTAAGATCGTACCCGGTGTCCCGGTATCGTCTCCGTAGTAAAGATGATACGTACTCGGATCATCAAAATTAACTGTCTTTTTCACTAACCGCATTCCGAGCGCGTTAGTGTAGAAAGCCGCGTTGGCAGCCGGGTCGGAAGCGATGGCGGTTACATGATGAATGCCGGCTAGCTTCATGCGCACAAATCTCCCACATCTTCTTTCAAAAGAGACCTCTTCAGTCCCATCTTTTCGATGCGGGAAATTAGCGTGGTCGGCTTAACTCCGAGAAGCTCCGCTGCCCCATCTACCCCTTTGATTTTCCATCCGGTTTTACGTAACACCGCGAAAAGATTTTCTCGCTCGCGCCGCCTCATCTCTGCTTCGGTGAGAAATTCTTGTTCGACTCCCTCATGGTCAACCGGTTCAAAAGGCATCGGAGCGGAGCCGGTAATGGGCAAGTCAAACTCCAAGGCACCGCCTTGAGCGAAGATCGCAGCTCGCTCAATTACGTTTCTCAGCTCTCGAACATTGCCTGGCCAATCATAGTTTTGCAGAGTTTCGATACCCGCCCGGGTCAACCTTGGCCGCACGCATTCCAGCTCTTTCACTGCTAACTCAACGAAGTGAGCTGCCAGCAGCGGAATGTCCTCCTTCCGCTCGCGAAGAGAAGCGACGTTAATTGGAAAGACATTCAAACGGTAATATAGGTCTTCGCGAAAGCGGCCGGCAGCGACCTCTTTTTTCAAGTCCCGGTTGGTGGCGACAACAATCCGTACATCCGCACGCCGCGTTTTGTCCTCTCCCACCCGCTCGTAACATTTTTCCTGAAGGACGCGAAGAAGTTTACTCTGCAGCTCCAGAGGGATCTCACCTATCTCGTCCAAAAACAACGTCCCGCCCGCCGCCGCCTCAAATCGGCCAATCCGATCTCTTATAGCGCTAGTAAACGCTCCTCGCGCGTGACCAAAGAATTCGCTTTCGTACAATTCTTTTGGAATAGAAGCGCAGTTGACTCGAACCAATGGCTTGTCCTTCCGGCGGCCGCGGCGATGGAGTTCCCGCGCAATCAGTTCTTTGCCGGTCCCAGTCTCACCCAAAATCAGGACAGTTGCATCAGTGGGCGCCACCATCTCGATCTGTTTCATGATCTGGCGCCAAACTGGGCTTTGACCGATTATTTCGCTGTCGGTATTCGCAATTCTCCCGGGTTTGCGTAGCGAGGACATCACGATTTCGGCCTGGTCCGGAACCGTTCTT
>JAFAHI010000540.1 GCA_019237325.1 Verrucomicrobiota bacterium
GCTCACCGCATCTCTCGCGTCCAAGAATGGTACGCCGGATGTCTTCATGACCGGCACTTATCAGCTCTGGGATTATGCCACCGCAGGATACATGGAGCCGCTCGACTCTTATCTGAACGACCCGAGCCTCACCAACGCAGATTACGATTACAAAGACATTTACGAAGGAGTCCGAAACGGTGGCCGCTGGGACCTGGTTCCCGGGCATCCAACCGGTACCGGACAACAATGGGCATTGCCGCTCGGATTCGAGACAAACATCATCGCCTACAACAAGAAATACTTCGACGAGAAGGGCCTCAAACCGCCAAAGACCTTCGATGAGCTTTATAAGTTAGCCAAGCAATTGAAGGATTGGAATGGCCCCGGGTCTTATGGTGTAGCGGTTCGCGGCACCCGCAATTGGGCGACGATTCACCCAGGCTACATGACGACGTTCACGAATGCAGGCGCCAAAGATTTTGAGATCAAGGACGGAAAGCTGGTCTCTGATCTGGGCAGCGCGAAGTCGGTCGAAGTAACCAAAGCGTTTGCTCAGCTGGTCAAGGACGCCGGGCCACCAGCATGGTCGTCCTACACCTGGTATCAGTGCGGTGCCGACTTCGGCGCCGGCAAAGCGGCGATGCTCTTTGATGCTGACATCCTCGGTTACTTTCAGAATGTGCCGGGCGGTTCGGCCGAAGCGGGTAACATCGCTTATTCGCCGCCACCTGTGATGAAGGAAGGCGACCCGGTCGGAGCGAACGAATGGATCTGGCAGGTTGCGATCAACAAATCCTCCAAGAACAAGAAGGCAGCGTGGTTGTTTGTCCAGTATTTCACCGGTAAAGACCATGGCACTTGGGCGGCAATCAATGCCAGCGTAGTCGACCCGCCACGCAAATCAATCTGGGACAATCCGGACTTCCAAGCAGTGATGTCGAAGATGCCGGGCTACCTGGACACGTTTAACACCATCATAGGCAATACCAGCGTTAAGTTCACGCCGCAGCCGTACTTCTCTGAATCAACGACAGAGTGGGCGGCAACCCTGCAAAAGATCGTCTTGTCAGGTGCGGATCCAAAGGCAGCCATGACCGATCTCGCAAAACGGATCACGGCGAAAACGTCTAAGCTGAAACTTGACCAACCACCGAAGACAGCCAGCCAGTAAAAACCTGGGGAGGGATCGCGTCCTCGCGATCCGTTGTTCGCGAAGCCAATGATGTTCAATAACTATGGGCGAAAAACACACCCTTTGGTTGAAACACGCTTCACGGCGCGCGAGGACGCGCGCCCTCCCCGAATTGCAGCGCGCGAACACGTGCAAGAAGATGGACAGTGATTGGTGATTAGTTTTTGCTAATTTGAAAGCGCTGGCCCCGTAATGTTTTTGGGGGAGGGAGCCGGCGCTTTCAATCACCGAAGTTTGGAATGTGCCGATGAGTACCACCCTTAGTTCACCTCAAACCCAACCTTCGGCATTACCGCCCGAAGGCTCAGCTTCGAAAGAGAGCAGCGCTCATGCTCGGCGGAGACGGTTCCGACCCTATCTGGTCCTGGCCCCGGCGTTGATTTTGACCATCGGCATTTTTATCCCGTTCATAGCGGCGATCTGTCTCTCGTTCACCGACTACAGTCTCAATAGCAGCGACGTTTCTTTCATCGGGTTCGACAACTATCTGTCCATGTTGCAGAGCTCGGACTTTTGGCACTCGCTGGGGATCACGATTGAGTACGCGTTCTTATGTACGACCGTCGAGATGCTTTTGGGAGTCGGCGTGGCTTTGCTGTTGAACGACGAGAACA
The DNA here is from genome assembly GCA_019237325.1 of Verrucomicrobiota bacterium. GTDB lineage: Bacteria > Verrucomicrobiota > Verrucomicrobiia > Chthoniobacterales > JAFAMB01 > JAFAVN01. Next base: position 1,789 of record JAFAHI010000540.1, read on the forward strand.
TCGTTGCCCGGTTTCTCCGGATCGTTTTGATCTTCCCTTTAATGATCGCTCCGGTCATCGGCACCCTCATTTGGAAGCTGATCACGAATCCATCGGTCGGCATTCTAGTGGGTCCGATGCGAATGATCGGTTTGGGCGACTTCAAGTGGGCGGCATCACCGGATAGCGCGATGTTTTCCTTGGTGGTCGTGGACGCCTGGGTCTACACACCGTTTGTTATTATTCTCGTTCTGGCCGGGCTGCGGTCGCTACCGAAGTCACCGTATGAAGCCGCGCTGATCGACGGCGGATCACCGTGGTTTGTGTTCAAAAACCTGACCCTGCCAATGCTGGCGCCGGTGCTTCTGATCACGCTGGTCTTTCGCCTAATGCTCTCTCTGCAAGAATTCAGCATCATCTTTGCGTTAACCGAAGGTGGCCCTGGGGATGCGACCATGAGCTTATCTCTGCAGGCCTATAACCGGGCATTCCCGTTCTACGGTCTGGCCGAAGCCATCCCGATGATGTTGTTCCTTTGGGCGCTGGTCTATCTCGTCAGTTTCATTCTGATCGGATTCTGGAGACGAGCCCAACAACGTGCGGCCGGAGTCGCTTAAAAAGGAGGTTTCCAGGATGACTCAATCTCGTTCACCACTCGCCAAGATCGGCAAGGGACTACAGATCCTTCTGCTTCTGGCTTACGCGGTCTTCGCACTCTTTCCACTGCTCTGGATGTTCATCATGTCTATCAAGCCGGACAGCCAGATGTTGACGACCACCTTCATTTTCACGCCCACACTGGAGAACTACGCCACGGTTCTGCATTCGGATTACATGCAGTTTTTCTTTAACAATTTGATCGTCAGCGTGGCAGCGGTCCTGGTTTCCCTAGTGGTCGGCGTTCCAGCCGCTTATGCTTTAGCCCGCTTCCAGTTCAAAGGGAAAGAAGACATCGCCTTCACGATCCTTTCTTTCCGTTTTGCACCGGAAATCCTCGTCATTCTCCCGCTTTACCTGATCTATCAGCGGCTGGGTCTATACGATACCTATTTCGGGCTGATCTGGGTTTACCAGCTCATCACTCTCCCGCTCTTGATCTGGATCTTACGCGGCTTTTTTGAAGACATTTCGCCCGATATCGAAGCGGCAGCTCAACTGGACGGCTACACCTGGTGGCAGGTCTTCTTGCGCGTGCTTCTGCCGTTAGTTAAACCCGGTTTGGTTGCGGCGGGTTTGCTCTGTTTCATTTTCGCGTGGAACTCGTTCACTTTCCCACTCCTACTGTCTAATAACGTCCAAACCTCGACCGTTATCGCGCTACGCTACCTGGCTTCCGATACCGTTCACTACGGACAGGTGGCCGCAGCCGCAGCGATTTCGGCGTTACCCGAGGTTATCCTGGCGTTATTGATCCAAAAACATCTGGTCCGCGGCCTCTCTTTTGGCGCGGTGAAGGGTTAAGAATTTATCGCCCAGCGTATGGCAAGCATCCATTTAAGCGGACTCACCAAGTTTTACGGTAAACGCCGTGGCGTAGAAGACGTTTCGTTACAGGTAGGAGATCAGGAATTTTTGACGGTTTTTGGTCCGGCCGGCGCCGGCAAAACTACAACGCTGAATCTGATTGCCGGCATCGTTACACCGGACCGTGGGTCGATCCGGATCGGAGAGAAAACCGTTGATCCTCTGGAGCCGGCCGACCGGAATGTGGCGATGGTGTTCGAGAGTTACGCGCTCTATCCGCAATTCACCGTTTATCAAAATATGGCGTTTCCGTTGCGCAGCCCGAAACATTGTCTGCCGGCGGCCGAAGTGGAGCAACGAGTGCGTCACTTCGCGACCATGCTCAAGATCGATCATTTATTGGAAAGGCAGATCCAAGCCCTGAGTAATGGCCAGAGGCAACGAACGGCGCTTGGCCGGGCACTGGTGCGCCGGCCAGATGTCTTCCTCATGGACGAACCGTTGAGCCATCTGGACGCGAAACTGAGACACTCGATGCGAGCAGAGCTCAAAGAAATGCGCGGCCAATTGGGCACCACCACGATTTATGTTACACACGACTACCTGGAAGCGATGAGCCTGGGCGACCGCGTCGCCGTGATCAACCAGGGCAGGATTCTGCAGGTCGGTACGCCGGAAGAAGTTTATTTCCAGCCGACAACGGTCGAAGTGGCCAAGCTTTTTGGCGATCCGGAGATCAACCTGATTGAAGCCAAAATTCGCAGCCGGCAGTCGACATCGGTCCGGGTTCAAGCCTTGGGCGAAGATTGGAGTTTCCCGATTACCCCGGAGATTGGCTCCGCTCTGGACAAGTTAACAGGGGAGAACGTCCAGCTCGGCTTTCGTCCCGCCGACGTCACGGTTGGTGTTAACGGCAACTCGAGTCTCCACGGTGTGGTCTACAGCTTTGAGCCGCTAGGAACTAAGTCGGTTCTAACCATCGATTCCGTGGCCGGCCAACGAGTCCGCGCTTTAGTGGACGGCCATAGAACCTTTCAAGTAGACCGCAGGATCGAGTTCAGCGTTCCCTCAGCTTCGTTGATTTTTTTCGATCCTGAGAGCACGCGTTATCTGATCCGTTCGACGCGAACCGAAGGAGAGGATTAACCATGGCGGAACTGATTTTGAAAACGCTGACGAAGGTTTACACGCAGGCGCAATCAGCCGCGGTCGATGAACTAAACCTCGGCGTGCGCGATGGCGAATTCATCGCTCTTTTGGGACCGTCTGGTTGCGGAAAATCTACGACTCTGCGGATGGTCGCCGGCCTCGAATCGGTGACTTCCGGAGAAATCCGTATCGGGAACAAACTCGTGAATGACCTGCACCCGAAAGATCGTGGTGTTGGTTTAGCGTTCGAGAATTACGCGCTTTATCCGCCCTTAAAGGTGCGGGACAACCTGGCTTTTAACCTGCGAGCGCACGGGTTAGGCGCCAAAGAGATCAATCGGCGGGTGGATGAAATCGCTCGGACTCTTCAGATTCAGGAATTGCTCGATCTGAAACCTGCAGCCTTAAGCAGCGGCCAAAAACAAAGGGTGAATATGGCCAGAGCCATGGTGCGACGGCCCTCCGTGCTCCTTCTCGATGAACCGCTTAGTCACCTGGACGCCCGGCTTCGGGTCGAGCTCAGGACGGAGATCAAACGATTACACGCAGAGCAGCGGTTCACGACCGTCATCGTAACTCATGACCAGTTGGAGGCGATGGCGCTCGCCGATCGCATCGCGGTCATGAACGAAGGGAAGTTACAGCAGTTCGATACACCGCTGGAGGTGTTCAATCACCCAGCGAACGAATTCGTGGCTGGTTTCTTAGGCGAGCCGCCCATGAATATCTTCCGCACCGCGGTGGCCGATTCCCGGCGCCTCGTCATTCCGGATACGGACTTTGCTCTCCCAATCATGCCAGCCATACAAAAGCTGGTTGGTTCGCGAAAAGAGTTGAAGCTCGGGATCCGTCCATGGGGTATTCGAGTAAGCCAAACCCAGACCGATGGGGCGGTCCCGGGTGTGGTCGTGGTAGTCGAAGATCTGGGAGACGAAACCCGAGTCGGTATCCGGTACGGCGAGGTGTTGATCATGTCGAGCATACCGGTCACGCGTCGTTATCGGCCGGGCTTACCGGTCTTTCTGAATTTCAACGAGGAAGATCTAAACCTTTTCGATCCGATGACCGGAGAGCGGCTCTCGGATGGTAGCGATTCGTCAAATCAACCGTATGAAAACGCTGCTGAAAATGAAATCCAGGCGCCCGTGTCACGATAAGGAATCCTCTGTTGTACCCGACCCGGTAGCGGCGACTGTCCTTCGGAGTCATGTGACGTTTCTAGGCCCATCGCTTGACCGAAGCGACCAGCGAGATCCGGCTCAACGCGCAGTCGCCATCTCAACGTTCGGATGGCGACTGCGCGTTCACTCCTTTCCAACCAGTCGCTTCGTGAACAGCTTGTCTTTGTCGGAACATCTTCGGCCTCGACGGACAGTCGCCTCTACCGAGGACGGCGGATACTCGGCGACCTTCCCCCAAAACCCAAATTGAACGCCCCCCTTTCGTTTCCTAAACAACAAAACGGAGATTTGTCCTATGAACCCCCAAACACTAGAAGTTCCAACCCCTGCTCCCCGCGCTGGTGCGGCGAATCAGGATCTACCTAAAACCATGCGTGCGGTCGTCGCTTATGCACCCGGCGATTACCGCTTGGAAGCCGTGCCGGTGCCTCGTGCAGGCGCCGACGATATCATTGTAAAAGTTGAAGCCTGTGGAATCTGCGCGGGCGATATCAAGTCCTACGTGGGCGCCGAATCCTTCTGGGGTGGAAACGGCCAACCGAAGTATATTAAAGCGCCCATGATACCGGGGCACGAGTTTGTTGGGCATGTGGTCGAACTCGGCGAGAACGTCGAAAAACAAGGGAAGTTCAAGCTCGGCGATCGGGTTATTTCCGAACAGATCGTTCCCTGCTGGGAATGCCGGTTCTGCAAATCGGGCGAGTATTGGATGTGCGAGAAACACGACGTCTATGGATTCCAAAACAACGTGAACGGCGGTTTCGCCGAGTACATGCGTTACCCGAAAGAATCCATTAACCATCAGGTACCTCAGGATCTCCCGCTCGAGAAAGCCATCTTGGTTGAACCGTTCGCTTGCTCCGCCTGGTGTGTGAAACGGGCCAATATCCAGCTCGACGATGTCGTGGTGCTCGCGGGCGCTGGGACGCTCGGTCTTGGCATGGTCGGATGCGCCCGGCTGCGGAACCCGAAGAAACTGATAGTCCTCGACACCAAACCGGAACGCTTGGAGTTGGCCAAGAAATTCGGCGCTGATCTAGTTTTTAATCCGCTCAAAGACGACGTTGTAAAGATCGTTAAAGACATGACGAACGGTTACGGGTGCGACATCTACATTGAAGCGACGGGACATCCCGATGCCGTGGTCCAAGGATTACAGATGATCCGAAAGTTGGGCCGGTTCGTTGAGTTCAGCGTGTTCTCGCACGATGTGTCCGTCGATTGGAGCATTATCTCGGACCGCAAACAGTTGGATATTCTCGGGGTTCACCTCGGCCCGTACCAATATCCGTTTGTGATCGAAGGCATCGCGGAAGGTCGCATTCCGACCGAAGGCGTGGTGACTCATCAGCTTCCTTTGGAGCAATACAAGGAAGGCCTTGAGATGATGAAGAAGGGCGACAAGTCTCTCAAGATTCTGCTGGTTCCGTAAAGATAAGAACGCATTGACCTAGAGCCGGGAGGGATCGCGTCCTCGCGATCCGTTTTGCTAGGAATCGGGCGGCTGCAGTTGAGGGTTTAGCCAACTTGAAAATTCCGTGGCCAAACGCGGCGCGCGAGGACGCGCGCCCTCCCAGCATGGGGCAAGAACCACATTGAAATCGCTTTCATCGTTGAATCGTTTCAACCTTTTCTAGTCGCTCCCCCGGTTCCCGCAAACATGAAAGCAACCATTAGGAGTGTCGCTAAACTTGCCGGCGTCGCCCCTAGTACAGTTTCGCATTATCTCAATCAAACCGCGCCCCTGTCGGCGGCTACGGCAAAAAATGTCGAACAGGCAATCGCCGCCTTAAATTATCGGGTCAACCTTGGCGCCCGTAATTTGCGGTTGCGAAAGACCAATTCTATCGGCGTAGTGATCCCCAACATCACGTCTCCGTTCTTCGGCGAGATCGCAGCCGTGATGGAGAACAAATTGTGGGAACGCGGGTTCCAGACCTTACTCTGCATCTCGGAACGCAGCCCGGAACGAGAGCTTTCTCAGGTTGCTCACCTCGTCAGCCGCCAAGTCGATGGAATTCTTCTCGTCTATTGCTCGCAAAAGAGCCGGGTCGCCGAGACCTTAAAAAATATCTCGGTGCCGATCGTATTCGTCGACCGCCGCGTTCCGGATCAGTACTCGATCTGCACCGATAATTTCCTTGGCGGCCGCTTGGCTGCACGCCATCTGGCTACTCTGGGTCATCGGGTAATTGGTCTGTTATGCGGCGAACCGAGTGTCGAGAATGTTGCCGAACGTATCGAAGGTTTTAAACTTGAATTACAGCGCTTCGGACTAGAAGTCCCGGAGGCGTACAGGGCGAAAGGACGTCAGGACCTACAACTCGGACTGCGCATCACGGACCTGTTACAGTTGGAACCGCGGCCGACCGCGATCTTCGCCACAAACGATATCGTCGCCATCGGCGCTTGGCGGAAACTGGTTGAATCCGGATTTCGTATCCCACGGGACATCTCGATCATGGGTTTCGACGATATCGCGATAAGCCGGTTTCTGGTTCCTCCACTAACGACCGTGGCGCAGCCCTACCGAGAGATCGGCGGTAAAGCCGTCGAGATGCTAGTCGATCTGGTGCAAGCCGGAGAAACCGCTACGCCAGCAGAAAAAAGCGTGATTCTCGCTCCAACCCTGAAAGTTCGCGGATCAACCGCGCCATTAAAGAAAGGAGGTGTAGATGGTAAAGCGATCGATGGTCGCTTGCCAGAACGAACCAAAGCTGTCTCCCCACCCAAGTCAAAGCGTCCGACTAGCAAGGGCGCTAGCCGTCCCTTGAAGTCTTGAAATTCCATTTCCGAAATCTCCGTCTTTCCGAAAAACGGAGCTCCCAGAAACATACAGTCCCAATTCTATCTCCCCATCCCCATCCATTATGACAAGATTCATCCGCCAACTGGCGCTTGGTGCGACTTGTGTCGCGCTAAGTACCGGTATCGCCGGTGCTTGGAGCCTGGAGGAGGCTGCAAAGCCTTATAAAGGCACCCAAATCTCGGTGATCTTTCTAGATCGCCCCGGCTATCACGCCATCGAGAAAATGCTTCCGGATTTCGAAAAAAAGACCGGAATCAAAGTAAATTACGAGTGGGTTCCTTACGAGAGCACACTGGAAAAAGAGGTCCGTGACTTCTCGTCCAACGGTGACCTCACTATCGCGTTAGTTGATTTAGTGTGGATCGGCACGTTCGCCGATTCGGACTACATCGTGCCGATCGACGATTTGAAGAAGCAATTCCCAAATATCTTCGATCCTAACTATGACATGTCCGATTTCTTCCCGCTGTTGCTCAACGCGTTTGGCACTTGGAACGGCGTCGTTTACGGACCGCCTTTTGATAACTACTCCGGTCTCCTTTTCTACAACAAAAAGATGTTAAAGGACGCCGGGTACGATAAACCGCCGGAAACCTGGGATGACCTGAAGGCATACGCAGCCAAGCTCACTAAAGAAGGCAAATATGGTTACGCTCTCCAGTCTAGACGCGGAGAAACCCAATCCTGCGACAGCTTCATGCGTTTCATCTGGCCGTGGGGCGGCTCGTTGTTAGACGCCAAGTTCAAATCAAACCTGACGAGTCCTGAATCCCAAGCAGGTCTCAATTTTCGGCAGGATCTGATCAAATACATGCCACCCGGCATCGTGGATTTCGATCACGCCGAAGCCGTGAATGCGTTGGCTCAAGGTCAGGTGGCGATGATCACCGAGTGGTCCGCCTTCTATTCTACCTTGGTCGATCCCAAGTCGTCTAAGATCGTGGATGGCCTCGGCGTCGCCCCAGAGCCAAAAGGACCAGCCGGCCGCAAACCGGCGCTCGGAGGTTTCTGCTTAGCCGTGGCGAAGCAGGCTAACGACAATCAAAAAGCGGCTTCCTGGCTGTTCATTCAGTGGGCGACCTCCAAGGAAACCGCTAAAGAATACGTGGAAAAGGGCGGCGTCAGCGGTCGCCAGTCAGTCTACAAGGATCCGGAACTCATTAAAAAGTATCCCTTTATTCCGCCAATGGTGGAATCTTGGCAACAAGGCGTTCCTGAATTCCGGCCTCGATTCGCCGAATGGCCGCAGCTTTCCGAAATCGTCGCCGAAGTCGGCACCAACATGATGATCGGCAATGTCTCGGTTAAACAAGGCTCGGACGAAATCGGAAAACGAGTCGAAGACGTGCTTTCAAAAGCCGGCTACTACGACGGCAAGAAGAAGTTAGCTCAATAACTAACTGAACAGGCGGCCCCGGCGGCAAATTGTGAGCCTGCTGGGGTCAGCCATAAGAAATGACAGATAACAAATGACAAATGACCGATACCAATCCGAGGCTTTCCTCGAGATCCCGCCCATAAGGGTTAATTTGTCATCTGTCATTTGTCATTCCCAGCATGACCACTGGTAAGAAAAGCTACTCCACCGGCGCGTTCTGGTTTGTTGCGCCGGCGATGATGGTCCTGCTAGTCGTGGGCATCATCCCTTTGTTGTTCGCCCTTTGGACATCGTTTCAGCAATTCATTTTACCAAAGGTTCATCTTAAAGGCGCTTTTCTGGGTATCTGGCCGATTTTTGATGCTCCTTTTGTCTGGCTTTCGAATTATCGAGATTTGCTGTTCGATGAATCTTTCCGGAACGCCCTCGGCCGATCTTTCCTGTTCCTGATTATTAACCTACCGATTCAGGTAGTCCTCGGGCTCACCATCGCTTTGCTTTTGCATCGGCCAGGTCATGAATGGCTCAAAAATGTTACCCGGATCGCCCTGGTCATTCCGATGGCAACCACATTTGCGGTGGTCGGGCTAATCGGACGCCTCCTCTTCAACGGCGACTTCGGGATTAACAATTACTTTTGGAACCTGGTTTTCGGGCACAAGTTGGAATGGCTGGCTGATCCGAATCTGGCGTTCATCAGCATCTCCATCATGGATTGCTGGCAGTGGACCCCTTTCTGCGCACTCGTTTTATATTCGAGCTTGACCATGGTTCCCGTCGAGATCGAGGAGGCGGCCAAGCTCGAAACCGATAAATGGTGGCATGTGTTGCATAAGGTCCAGTTACCGTTCCTGCTGCCCGGACTCACCGCTATTTTAATCCTGAGAACCGCGGACATCCTCAAAATGTTCGACGTGGTCTACATTATGACTCGCGGCGGACCCGGGGCTGCGACCGAGTTGATCAGTATTTATATTCAGCGAATCGGTTTTCGGTCGTTTGAACAAGGCACGGCTTCGGCGGAAGCGATCGTTCTCCTGGTTATCACCATCATCCTATCCCGGATTTATATTCGGTTTATTTATCGTGAAGTCTGAGAGCTCTATTCCTAACGCGAGAAACGAAGTACTGCGGTATCGACCGAAGCCGCACATCTGGCACTTCGTGGTCCTGCTGGCGATTATCGCGTTCTGCGTTTTTCCTTTTTACTGGATGGTAGTGACCTCCTTGAAAAACCAGCAGGATATTCTGTCGCCGACTCCGAAATTTTTGTTCTCGGCAACATTGGAAAACTATCAGCGGGCAGTAACGAAATTTGACGTCGCTCTCAGCCTGGAAAATTCCTTGATCGTAGCCCTGAGCACGACGGCGCTTTCTTTGCTGTTGGGCACTCCGGCTGCCTACGCCATTGCCAGGTTTGAGTTTAAAGGCAAAAAAGACCTCTGGTTCTGGTTTATTACTAACCGGATGCTGAGCCCCATCGTGCTAGCGCTGCCATTTTTTATACTGGCTCGTAATCTCAAGCTCCTTGATACTCAAATCGTCCTGATCCTGATCTATCTCACTTTTAATATCCCGATCGTGGTGTGGATCTGCGCCGATCAGTTCCGGAATATTCCAAAGGAACTCGATGAAGCTGCCACCTTAGAGGGGTATAATTCGTTTGCCATTTTCTGGAAGATCGGCTTGCCGCTGGTTGCGCCCGGTATCGCTGTCTCTGCAATCTTCAGCTTTATCTTTTCCTGGAACGAGCTGCTTTACGCACTGGTTCTCACCCGGAAATACGCTCAGACCGCTCCGGTGGTGGCGACGAGTTTTATGAGTGGCTACGATTTGCCCTGGGGGCAGATCATGGCCACCGGAACCATGATTGCCCTTCCGGTAATCATCTTCAGTATCATCGTTTCA
>JAFAHI010000549.1 GCA_019237325.1 Verrucomicrobiota bacterium
TCGTTCAGGATGTCGCACTGCCAGTCGATAACCGACGGGAGCGCCATAGTCTTGCACGTAGAGGCTGTATTTCTTCAATCCCAGCTGAGTCACAAAATCATCCATGATGTCGGCAAGATGATCGAAGGTGTATTGAAATTGATCGGCCGGCGGTGTCTCGCTGTAACCGAACCCCGGATAGTCGGGCGCGATCAGGTGATACCGATCAGCGAGTGCCGGAATCAGATTACGGAACATTCGAGAAGAAGTGGGAAAGCCGTGGAGTAGCAGGATAACAGGTGCATCCTTGGGTCCGGCCTCGCGATAGAAAATGGTGAGTCCATCGACCTTGGTGGTGCGATAAAAGGTCGTCATTGGAATCCTGGGAGCAGGACTGGTCTCATCAGACTGACCTGGGGTGCTGAGCAGGGTAGAAAAGGTAATAGCAAATAGCCAGTGGTTGAGATTAAGTTTCACGCAGTTCTATAACCGAACGTTCGGTTATGGTCAAGAAAAATAATCGCGCAATGTGTCCTGAGCGGTGGCCACCACCCAGATCGGACGGGCATTGCCTTCAGTGCGCTAGGTTGTAAGCGTGTTTTCGACCTAAGACTTGGAGCAAGGTTTTTGGCGTGCCGCAACCGCGACGCCCTGAAAACCCCTGGGACCCCGGCGATGGACAACTGCTGATTCTTTCTTCACCGCTGCGTCCGCTGCGTCCTTTGCGCTAGGCCTTTAGCTAGGAAGCAAGAAATGAGACGCGATTGATGCGGTCCCAGAGCGGAGGGACGTTTATCGGCTATCTGCCAAGCACTTCCCTAATCGTTTCACTGCTCGCCGAAAAATCTCCGGGTCGTTCGCAGCCCGAGAGAGTACTAATGCGCCTTGTATCGAAATCACGACTTCTTCCGCCCAAACGGCCGCTTTAGCCGGCGACAGACCCGCTTCCTCTCCTAAATTAGTCAGTGCTTCTTGCCAATGTCGAATTGCTTCAGAGAGGGGGTGCCGATAAAGCTGCCCAGCTTCGCCCAAGGAAAGCGTGTCCAGAGCACAAGGCAGTTTTCCGTCCTCATAGAATTTACGGAGGCCGGCGAGCATTTTGGACAACCGTCGGTCGATCGGACCAGCCTCTCGCACGGGAGCTAGTACCTCCCCGTCGAACTGACGGCCGATCTCGGCCAGCACTTCTTCCCCCATCTGAGCTTTGCCGTCGGGAAATTTCTGGTAAAGACTAGCTTTCCCTAGCCCAACCGCATTCGCCAAGTCCGCCAAACTCGCACCCGTGTAGCCGTCCCGACGAAATACCTGGCTCAGCTTTTGCAGTATTTCTTCACGACTGGTTCGGCTTGGTCGCACACCTCACACTAACCGATCGTTCGGTCTGAATCAATCACACTGGACTTGCTCAATGCGGATAGCGCTTCGCTCCTCCATCGACGTAAATCACTTCGCCAGTAATATAGCGCGCACGCGGCGAACAAAGGAACACCGCCATCAGTGCAACATCCTCTGCCTCTCCGATGTAACCCACTGGGATCTCTTTTCCTGCATAGTCTTCTTGTTCCTTTCGGTCCGGGAATACCCGTTCATCGATCTGCTCGGAATGAACAATTCCTGGAGAGATGCAATTGACCGTCACCCCATCCTTTGCCACCAAGCCGGACAATAGTTTAGACCAAATGGTCACCGCGCCATTTGGTGGTATGGCCGCGTTAAATCCAAGTGGCTCTTCTGTCCCGGTTAGGTTGATAATCCGGCCAAATTTCTGCGCTTGCATCGATTTCAGCACCGTATGAGCCAAGTTGCGGCCGGCATCGAAATTAAGCCGCATGCCTTCTTCCCATTCTTCCGGGGTTCCAAACCCACTCTTGATTGGGCGCGATCCGCCCGCGTTGTTGATCAGGATATCAAGGCGCCCAAACGTTTCGAGTACCCCTGCGTTGATCCGGCGAGGCCCATCCCGGTCGGTAATATCGTCCGCGAGAGTCAGCGGCCTCCGCCCGGTTGATTTAGCCAATTCGTCCGCGGTTTCCTCGAGCAAATCTTTGCGGCGTCCTACAATTGCCAGGCGACACCCTTCTTCATTCAACAACCGAGCAGTTGCCCTCCCGATGCCTCGACTTGCCCCAGTTACAAGGGCTACCTTATCAGTCAAGTGTAGATCCATAGTCTTAAAGAAATCTGCGTAATCTGTGTAATCCGCGGATCTTTTCGTCTTAGCTTGCGATCCCGCGATAAACCGCGTCGCGTACCGCTAAAGCGAAGACTCCGGCCATCCCTTCGAGCGTCGTGTTAGTGAGTTTTACCACGCTGAGTTCGAGCCGCGGATCCACAAACCAGGAATGACCGTACACCTCGGTGAGCGACCAGGATGACTGTGCCGACAATGCGGTTAAGGGCGAGCGCAGTGCTAGAGACGAGGAATATTCCGTAGCGGTAGTCATTAGAAGATTTTCCTTGGGTGATAAAGCGATTAATGGAATGATCGTTACAGAAATCTGCTTGGGCTGACCAGATGTCAAATAATTATATAACGATCGTTAGAAAAACAAGCGCCTCTCCAAAAAAGACCAAGGCTTCGCTATCCAACCAATCACCAATCACCCCTTCGACGCGCCCGAGGCTTGCTCAGGGCGGGCCTTCGACGCGCTCGAAGCTTGCTCAGGCCGGGCATTCCGGCCGCGGCCGAGGTCGTCCGCGCGAGTTTGATCGAGAACAAGCCTTGGATAGGGCGGTCGAGCTATTCTGGCGACAGGGTTATGAAGGAACGTCGATCGCGGATCTGCGCAACGCGATCGGGATCACCGCCCCAAGTCTGTACGCTGCCTTCGGTTCGAAGGAAGAGCTCTATGGTCGAGTACTAGAACATTATCTAGCCGGGTTGGGACGGACGCTGGCCGATGCCTTATGCGAGGAAGCCAACACGTATGCTGCGGTTAAACGATTTCTTTTCGAATCGGCTCAGATATTTGCCAGTCCCAGAAATCCGCGTGGCTGTTTAATCTCTTGCGCCATTCCCACCTGTGCGCCTGAAAATCGAGCCGTAGCCGATATCGCGGCGTCAAAGCGGAACGGCTCGCTGCTTACCTTACGGAGTCGATTTCGACAAGCAGTGAAGAACGGCGAGCTGCCTCGCGACACCGACAGCGAGCAGCTCGCCCGCTTCTACGGCGCCGTCATCCAAGGGATGAGCATTCAAGCTCTCGACGGCGCGGGCGCTAAAACGCTGCGGGGAATCGCAGAAACCGCGCTCAAAGCGTGGCCGGGCGGAACTCGCCCGAAGCTCGTTCCGTAATAGCCAATCGAAAGGGGCACGCAAGATAACCTGCACAACAAGGACACAAAGATCACAAAGCACAGAAACTCTTACAGAAGCCAACGAAGTCAACGAAGGTCTGAGGCGATAAGGTTTCTATGGCGCTGGTTCGACTCTTTACTTCGTTACCTTCGTTGCCTTATGTAAAAAACCGTCTGTGCTTTGTGGTCTTTGTGTCCTTGCTGTGAGTTTTCCATTTCTTTTGGCGCCGCTGAGCACCGTATGCATAATGGATATGATCATGAAGGTTGAACGTGTGAAGTATGTGATCTGGGCCGCGGATCCGAAGCGCGCCGTGCGGTTTTATTACGAGGTTCTCGGTGCTGAAGTGATTAAGGAATCCGAAGTCATCAGCGAGGTTTCTGTGTGCGGTGCGACTATCGGTATCCATGGAGGAGGAGAGGGAAAACGAACTTGGACAGGCCTCAGTTTTCAGGTCGCGGACGTCGTTGCCGGCGCAAAAGAGGTGGTTGCAGCCGGCGGCCAGCTAACCCGCGAACCTCAGCCCGAAGGAAACGAACCGCCCCACCTGGCGATGTGCGTGGACACGGAGGGCAATGAATTTATGCTCACCCGCAAACGAGGAAGATAAGATACAGACTTGACCGCAGAGACACAGAGAATAACCGCAGATGGACGCATATTTACGCAGATGAATTTGGATTCGGTTGCGGTTGAGAGCAATGCGGGTGCAACAGGTTTGCAGGCGCGACCGATTTCGCTGCTGGAGGGAAGAAGGCGATCATTTTATCTGCAAAGATCTGCGGTTCGTCTTTCTCCGTGCTCTCTGCGTCTCTGTGGTGAAATGTGTATTCCATGATCGCCCGGATTTGGCATGGACGGGTTCCTCTGGAAAAGAGTGAGGAATATCTGGAGAAAATGCGGAGCATCGCTCTCCCGGACTATGAACGAACACCTGGTAACCGCGGCGCTTATTGTCTGCACCGGGTCGACGGGAACCTTGCATACTTCCAGATGTTAACCCTCTGGGATGATGTCGAAGCTATCAAACGGTTTGCTGGGGAAGCCTATGAAGCGGCTCGTTATTATGATTTTGATGATGATTTCCTGATCGAGAGAGAGCCGTTTGTGCTCCACTTCGAGGTTTACAAGGAGTGACGATCGAGCGTATTCGTTGTTTGCTATTTGCTATCGCGGAACGAGTATTAGACGAGTTCCGCGCATGGCCAAGTCAGGTAATTCCGGTAATATTCGTATCAGGGAGCTCATCTATCTGGCGATATGCGGGTTTGCGGCGATAGCGATTTATTGGGGCTGGCAGGCTCTCAACCTTTCAAATTCTCACGTTAAAGCCGGGCACGAGTTGGATCCTACGGAGTCGCTGAACGACCATTAAGCAGCAAGAATCAGAATGCGCCAAAGATCGCGCTAATTATACTCGTTTAGAACTGTTTAGTTTTTCGCTAGTCCCGTAGAGGCGACGAGCGAGAGCCGAGCGCAGAGCAACGCTAAGGTTGCGAAGGTGCTTTATACAGCGAGATCGCAACGACCAGAAAGACAGAACCTTCCTTTTGTTTAATGTCTGTCTTCGCGGCCTTTGTGAGCCTTTGTAAAAGTTCCTACCTTCGGTCCTTTCGTTCGCTTCTGTAAAAAAAACCTTCTGTAAGGAACGAAATGAATTCGCGTACTATGAATCTGCTGGACACCAACCCATCGCTTGAACCTTCCACCCAATCGGAAGAGCATCGGGTCAGTCGCTATGACTGGCGTCGGATCGATGCTGAGCTCGGGAGCTACGGAGCCGCGGTGCTGGAGGAGCTGTTCACGCCGGAAGAGTGTCAACTCACCGCCGCCCTCTATTCGAAGGAAGAACATTTTCGCAGTCATATCATCATGGCGCGCCATGGATTTGGGAAAGGCGAGTACCGGTATTTCAAATATCCATTGCCGAAACTCATTGGGGGGCTGCGGACCGCGCTTTACTCGCATTTAGCTCCAATTGCTAACCAATGGAATGAACGGATGGCAGAGGAAACACGTTACCCGGCTGAACACGGTGATTTCCTAAAACGCTGCCACGACCAAGGTCAACTGCGTCCAACCCCATTGCTATTGCAATATGTGGCCGGCGACTACAACTGCTTGCATCAAGACCTGTATGGCGACCTGGCTTTCCCCCTCCAAGTCGCGGTCTTACTCTCCGAACCGGGCGCCGACTTCACTGGAGGCGAGTTCGTTTTAGCGGAACAACGCCCACGTATGCAGACCCGAGCCGAGGTGATACCGCTAGGGCAAGGTGACGCGATCGCCTTCGCCGTACATCATCGGCCGGTTCAAGGAACCCGCGGCGTCTATCGAGTGAATCTACGGCATGGCGTCAGTCGAGTTCGTTCCGGCCGCCGCCATACCGTCGGCATTATCTTCCACGATGGAACGTAGGGTGGAGTGGTAGGGCGAGAGCCTGCCGCGCCGTAGGCCTTGCGAAGGCGGGCTCCCGAAAGACCTTAAATCGTTAACCGAAGAGGTCGAGCTTTCGCCGCTCTTTAATTTGCCGGGCGGAACCGCGCGCCGAGCCGGGGTACGGATGCCTGCCACGCCAAACGTCCGGCTCGGCGCGCGAATTGGCGTCGCGAACCACAGAGCGTCGAAAGTCTTTATGCCTCCGGTTGCGCGCTCAGCTCGTTCGGGAGCCTCACCCTACCATTACTCCGCGCCGCCTTCGCCACCCCCATACAGAGCGATAAAAACTCCGGCGCCAACGGATGCGATGGCTCCTTTCTCGCGCAAACAAAACAGCCGACACTAGGCTGCGGAGACCGGAGCAGACGGAAAACGGTTCCTTCGAGGCAAAGATGTTTGCGCTGCTCGGTCATGGTGGTAATCCCGGCGCCGCAGGGTGATGCAAGATTTCATACCCAATCTTTTTGTCATTCAAGTATTTGATTAGTCTTAGCGGGGATTCCATAAGATAACCTCGTTTTGGACAGCGCCGAGGGCGCCGCGAACGAATCCGCAGCCGGATGTCCGGGCTTCGTCCCATCTTCGAAAGCTCCGGGATGTAAGTCTGGCAGCCGGGGTACGGGCCGGGACGCTGGCATCCCTCGCGCGTTGGTTCACAAAAATCTAAAGCTTATTCGCTTCCGAACAACTTTCGGATTTTGAGGCTCAACCTTCTCTCCTTGTCTTTCGTTGCGTCCTTAGCGTCCTCTGCGCGAGGCTCAACTCTGCTTGCTTCCCGTTGTGTCCATTGCGTCCTCCGCGCGAGGCTTTTTCCCAAAGCGATTCTCTGTCCCGTTCAACAGGCGCACAATATTGCTGCGGTGCTTCCAAATTGCTAAGGCCGCCATGAAGACACAAAAGCCGATCAGTAAGGGAAAGTCGGCTTCCTTCTTGGCCACTATCAAAGCAGCGGCGATCGGAAGAGCGATAACCGCGCTGATCGACGCGAGCGACGTATAGCGTCCCAAGAGGAAAACGGCAGCCCAGACTGCCCCAAACAAAACGCAGACCAGAGGTGGAAACAGGCCCAGAACGACACCCGCTAGAGTGGCGATTCCCTTGCCGCCTTTGAAACCGAGCCAGACCGGGAAATCATGCCCAATAACTGACGCGGTAGCGGCGAGGACGCCCGCAAGAACAGGATCGACCCAGAAAAAGCCCGCGATCAGTTGACCGAGCTTTACGGAAAGGAAACCCTTAAAAAAATCGCAAAGAAAAACCAGATAGCCCCACTTCCGTCCCATCACGCGAGCCGCATTCGCCGCCCCAATATTCCCGCTACCCTTCTGCCGGATATCGACCCCTCTGGCTCGTGCCAAAATAAAGCCCCACGGGACCGAACCGATAAGATAAGTCGGAGCCAGTATCAGCAACCAAGACATCGTCTGTAGAGACTGCCGCAGCAGCGTGAGTTGTTCAACAACCGTCAGTGGGCTCACTTCTTCTGACTTTGCCGTTGCGTCCTTTGCGCCAGCTGCGCGAGGCCCCTTCCTGCGCGAGGCTAGTGTGGTTTAGCCCTCGAGAGCCGGGCCTGGTACACGAGCCGCTTGATAAACATGGGAAGGGATCCGACGATCGTCATTACAAAATTCACCAGTGTACCCGGGACCACTCTGGCCCTGTCTTTCGCAGCGGCTTCCAAAGCTTGGCGGACAACTTCTTCGACCGGTAGAAGTAGAAACGGAGCGGTGTGGCCTGATCGGTCGCCTGCACGCGTGGCATGCGAAAGGTACTCGGTCTTGACAGGCCCCGGACAAAGCACCGTGACGGAAACATTGGACGTTCGCAGCTCCGCTCGAACCGCTTCGCTGAAACTCGTCACGTAGGCTTTGGTCGAGGCGTAGACAGCATTGTTGGGCAAAGGAAGGAAAGAAGCGATAGAACTGACATTGAGGATCACACCTCGTCCGGTTTTCTTAATGATCGGCAGAACCCTGAAGGTGAGATAGGTCAAAGCGTTGATATTGACTTGGAGCAATGAGTTGACCCGTTCCCATTCGCTGTTGATGAACGGTCCATGGTCACCCAGGCCCGCGTTGTTGATCAGGAAATCGAGAGCAAATCCACTCTCATCGAGCCAATCACAGAAACGCTCAATGTCGCGTTGGTCGCGAAGATCCACCGAGCGCGCGAACACCTCCAATGTGGTATTCCTCGCTTTAAGTTCAGATTCCAGCGCCTGTAAGCGATCGTTGCGGCGAGCTACCAGAACCATCTTCGCTGCCACCGGTGCAAGTTGCCGGGCAAACTCCGAGCCAAGCCCCGAGGAGGCGCCAGTAATCAGAATCGTGCTTCCATTGAAATAGCTGATTCCCATAAGGATGCAAAAGCGGACGTTACCGGCCGCCCGCCGGGAACTCAAGACAGACGGGTCCGCACACATCATCACTCGACCACTCGCGCGAGGATGCAACGGAAAGACAGCAAGAATGTGGATTGAGGGGATTCCAGTTTCGCAGGTCACTGGCAGATTTAGCAGATAACCACAGACGGCTAACTCCAAACTGCCGACTGCCGACCGCTAAACTCCAACCACCCTACCCCTGCGGAGGTGGCGGTCGCGGCGGTACCGGGCGCCGAGGTTGAGGTTCGCGGTGTGGGTTCTCACGCTCTGGATTCTCACGCTGTGGCGGTGGCCGTCGTTTTTTTGGCCGGCTCGGCTCCGCGGGGCTTGGCGAAGCAGCGGGTATCGAGTGAGAAGCCGGGTTTGATGAGGTCTCTGACGGCGAAGCGGATGCTACCGGCGAGGCGACCGGTTTCGGCGACACCGATGGCGACGGCGTCGAAGACGCTGTCACGGAAGGGGACGCAACCGGTGAAGCTGAGGGCGTTGGTGTGGAAGAAACCGATCGAGCAACACTCGCCGAAGGCGAAGGAGATGCCGTCGGCGAAGGCGCACCTTTTATTATCGATCCGGCCCAAAGGCCGAATAGAAGGACACCGGAGAAGGCAATGGCTTTCTTAGGCGACATTGTGATCACAGTTAAGTTTGCTCGGAAACCATCCGGGATTTGGGTGAAAGG
>JAFAHI010000024.1 GCA_019237325.1 Verrucomicrobiota bacterium
CCCTGATCGCGTTTGGGATTGCGGGCTTTATTGTATTGGAAGCGGTAATAGCAAAACGGCACGGGGGAGAGGTTTCGCCTGTGGTCGCCAGCGCTTCACCGTCAGCTTCCGCGAAGGTCAACCCCACCGTCACTGCAGCAGCAGAGACACCCAAAAAGACGGAATCGCCGGCCGCCCAGTCGAGCGGGACCGCCGCTTCCGAGAACTCGTCTGGTGTAACCTCCGATGCGAAGGAAGAAGCGGACACTCGCCAGCAAGTGCTGACTCGAGTTGATCTCATGCGCAACCTCTCTCAGAAGGAGAAAGATCAACTCTACGCTCAGATAGTACGGGCTCATGGGTTCACTAAGATCGCGCTTATCCCATTCCAAAGCGGCCGCACCGCAGCCGGTTCAGCCCAAATCGATGATCTGGTGAAGCGTATCCAAGATGCAGACGTTCAAAAACTGCTCAGTGATCCAACCGTTGTCCTGATCTTCGTCGGATACGCGGATACTCAGGGCAGCGAAGACACCAACCTCGAGATCTCGCGGACTCGCGCGGAATCCGTACAAAAAATGGTTTCGGCTCGATTGAAATTATCCAATCTGATGCATTCGGTTGGGATGGGCGGTCAGGAGCTCTTCGACAAAGAGAACCGGGAAAAGAACCGGGTTGTCGAGGTCTGGGCGGTCCAACCGTGAGCCCGGAGGGTTATAAGTTTTAAGTTGGGCGATCGAGTCGTGCGCAGCGACAGCAGTGAGGGTGGACAACCTAAAACCGTCTCATCCGCTGGGCGCAATTTTTCCACGTTGCTCACGCGTGACGTATCTATTTAGATATGCTCGTCGTTCCCGCGTCTCACATGGATGCTCTAACTTATGCCGGACCCAAATCGTAAGGATACGGAACCGAAAATTGCGTTGTCACCACCGGCGCTGTTTGCCCTTGCCGCCGTTATTTTCTTCTTAGCTGGTGGAATCTTCGCCTACGTTCAGTTGATCGGCAGAGGTCTTCAGAAGGCGAGTGCCTCTTCAAGTCCGTATCTAACGCAAGAGCAAACTACTCCCGTTAGCACACCATCTCCGACGCCGCTAGGGACGCCGGCGGCGACACCAATTCCGACCGCGACCCCGGCAGCCACGCCAACACCAGTCCCGATCGCGACTCCGACTCCCGTGGCGACACCGGAGATGCCGGCGGCCACTCCTGAGGCGACCGCGACTGAGACAGCGACTCCCGCGGAGACCCCGGTTCAACCCATTGAGAGCCCCAACGCCTCACCCAGCGCGTCGTCAAATGCTGAGGCGCAGGCTTCAGCTACCGCCCAAGCCTTTCCAACGGTGCAATACAATGCGGCTGAGGAAGCAGAGGTCCGAAAAGAGGTACTGGCCCGGATCGACTTGCTTAAGGAACTTTCTCAAAAGGAGCGCGATTACCTCTACGCCCAAGTTGATCGGGCCCGGGGTTTTACCAAACTCGCGATTATCCCGTTCCCATCCGGCAAGACGCGCCCGGAACAGTTTCAGATCGACCATCTCTTAAGCTACTTGCAGAAGCCCGAGTATCAGAAGCTTTACGAAGATCCGACCGTTGTTTTTGTGGTCGCTGGCTACGCGGATAAACAGGGAAACGAAGAGCAAAACCTGGAGATCTCGAAGCAACGTGCTCAGGTTGTCGCTAAGATTTTAGAGACCCAGGCCAAAATCGCGAACACCATTCGCGCCGTTGGCATGGGTGGCTCAGAGTTTTTCGGTCATGGAACCCCTGACAAGAACCGGGTGGTAGAGATTTGGTTGGCGGCGCCGTAAAATTCCCTAAAAAACTTGTTGAATAGGAATCAATTTTTCATAGCGTTCATTTGCTGGCTCGATTGGCCCCCAGAACCCGTTCCCCCTCTGATCGAGCCAGCTTTTTCTTTTTTTCTGGGCCCGGCGGTCCAGGGAGGGATCGCGTCCTCGCGATGCTTGGTTCTTAGGTTCCGGCGTGCTTAATTAATCAAGGATTAGATAGCTCTTTGAGCGTGGCATACCTTCCCGGCGCGCGAGGACGACGCGCCCTCCCAAATCTACTCCAGCGGAACAACCGGCTCTTTCGACTCGATGAACAACCCGTGAAGCAAGCGGACCGCCTCTTCGACTTTTTCCCGGTCTACTAGCCAGGTGACCCGGAAAGACGAAGTCGCTAGGCCGTAGTATCGAATGCCGGATTGCTCCAGGGCCTGCGAGCCGGCGCGCACCTTGTTGTGGGAGGCGTTGATCCCAGCTCCAATGATACTAACGGCTCCAATCGCGTCATTCCAGAGAGCAACCGGGTCGTGCTGGGTTAAGTGCGCTTGCAGTTTCGAGCTCTGATGCAGATTTTCTTTCGAAATTACTAAGGTAACCCCATCTTGGTCCCTGGCCATCGAGGAGATGTGAAGCTGTTTACCAGGGCATCCAAAGTCGTCCATTATCCGCAACAGACCGCTAACCTTTCGGGATTGGATCAAGAGCACCTCTTTTTCGCTTGCCACGCCGACTACGGATCCTGGCAGTCTCGGAGCCAGCTTTCGGACAATCGTGCCATCGAGGGAAGGATCCTTACCGGGGATAGCTCCAGCCGTAGCGCGGGCGTAGATCGCAATCCCTTTTTCCTTAGCAAACTCGACCGCCTGAGCGTTCAAAACTTTAGCGCCGGATTCGGCGAGCTCCTGGGTTTCCTCATACGAGAGAACACCGATCCTCTTGGCTGCCGAAACTACGCGTGGATCCGCCGTATAGACGCCATCAACGTCCGAACAAATCTCGCACCACTCCGCTCCCAAGGCGGCTGCCATTGCCACGGCAGTTGTATCGCTGCCGCCGCGGCCAAGTGTTGTAATCTCTTTGCGATACGAGACTCCCTGATAACCGGCGACCACAACGATCTTTCCTCGGGCTAACTCATCCTGGACGCGGAACGGGCGTACTTCGATGATTCGAGCATCGATATGCCGGTCATTCGTGATAATGCCGGACTGGCTTCCGGTGAAACTGATAGCGTCTCCGCCCAACTCGCGGATTGCCATCGAAAGCAAAGCCATGGAAATTCGCTCGCCGGCCGACAACAACATATCGAGTTCGCGCCGGTCGGGATTGGCCGAGATCTGTTTGGCCAACGCAAGCAGATCATCCGTGGTGTCACCCATTGCAGAAACCACGACCACCACATCATGTCCCTCTTTCTTCGTTCGCATAATGCGCTCAGCCACCAAACGAAACTTGCTCGCATCAGCCACACTGCTGCCACCGTACTTTTGGACGACAACGGACATTGATGAGGATTCTTCGGGGAACGCCTCGCTGTTAGCAAGCCCGTAATGACGGGTCAGCGGTTAGCAGGTTCGTTCTCGCTCTCGCTCTCGCTCTCGTCCTCGTCCTCGTCCTCGATCGGTCTGCACGGACGTGGCTAGCGATCTGGATCTACCGTGGGTTCGCAGTTAGCAGATCCCCAACCCATAAGTCCCATTGCTCCCATAAGTCTTATCCGTTCCACCTCGTCTGCGCTGTCACCCGCCGAAGTCACTAGCCACGCCCTACAGCCGAAAATCGAGGACGAGGACGACGACGAGTACGAGGCGGCCAACCCCGCTACCCCGCCACCCGCAAACTTACTTCTCCATCATCTCATAAATACCCGACCAGCGCCCGGGGACCGGCCCGAGGGCTAGCTGATTGCATCGCGCGAGCAGCATCTGGCTCGCTCGGTCATCGGGCTCGAGCGCCAGCACTGACGAGAAGTGAACGGCGGCGCTGTGAAAGTCTCCATCGAAGTATTTTTTGAGGCCGGCCTCATACACATCGCGAAGCTCGAGTTTGTCCGATGAGACCGTGCCCCGATATCCTAGCAACTCGAAAACATCAGTGCCTTGGCTTCGTCCCAGCACCGCGACGCGATCGACATATCGCCACTCGAACCGGTCGGCAGTTTCCGTTTTGGTTTGGCCACTCGCCAAAATTAATGTCCCATAGAGTTTGTTTAACCCCTCCAACCGGCTAGACAGATTGACCGCGTCACCGATCGCCGAATACGACAGCCGCTGTTGGGTTCCGATGTTGCCAACCAATACTTCGCCGGTATGCAGGCCGATCCGGGTCTTAAAGATGGGACGGTTCACGGCCCGCCGCTCAGCCTCTACGTCGGACAACTTTTGCACCACTTCCAACGCGGCCTGGCATGCCACTTCGGCATGTTTCTCGATCGGGGCGGGAGCATTAAAAAAGGCTACGATCCCGTCCCCAACGAACTTATCCAGTGTCCCGCCAAGTCTTTCCACCACGATATCGGTGACCAGCTCGAAATAGTCGCCTAGTTCGGCAAAAACCTCTGTCGGGGTTAGATTTTCACTTATCCTGGTAAACCCGGCGACGTCTGAGAAAAACAGCGTAAGCCGCCGCAGCGCGCCTCCACGCGTGGCATCTTGCTTTTGTAGAATTAGTTCTCTAACCACATCCCGAGGAACATATTTTATAAACGAACGCAGACCCGATTTCATGCGGTCAAGTGAGTCGCCGACAATCACAATTTCCCGCACTGCAGATTTTGGCGCTGGCAAATTCGTCAATTCAAATCTGCCAACCTGTTCGAGATCGTCACTGAGTTTAGTGAGTGGTGTTGCTAGCTGGTGCGAAAGCCAGATGGCAAACAAGGTGCCAGCGGTTAGCGCGATTAGACCGATGACGGCGGTTAGTGCTAGATTGTTTTGGGCTGAGCCCAGGAAATCACTTTGGAGTCCTACCACGCCCGTAAAGAAAGTCAGTCCGCTCGGCAATGTGAAAGG
>JAFAHI010000170.1 GCA_019237325.1 Verrucomicrobiota bacterium
CACGCCTGGCCGCACCGATGCTTCGCCAGAGCAGACTGATGTGGAGTCGTTTGCTGTTCTCGAACCGCGGGCAGACGGCTTTCGCAACTACGTTCACCCTGGGCTTGAGGCCTTCGCTGCCAACCTTTTAATCGACAAAGCGCAACTGCTCACGTTGACCGCTCCCGAAATGACGGTCCTGATCGGTGGCCTGCGAGCACTGGGTGCGAACTACGATCATACTCAGTTCGGGGTATTCACCAAGCGGCCTGAGACCCTGACGAACGACTTCTTTGTTAACCTGCTCGATATGCGCACGAAGTGGCAGAAGTCTTCAACCGAAGGCGTGTTGGAAGGACGCGACCGCACCACCGGCGACCTAAAGTGGACGGCCACGGTGGTTGACCTTGTCTTTGGATCGAACTCCCAGCTGCGTGCTCTGGCCGAGGTCTACGCCAGCAGCGATGCGCAGCTCAAATTCGTGCAGGACTTTGTCGCCGCCTGGACCAAGGTGATGAACCTTGATCGTTTCGATCTCGCTTAATCTCAGAACGTAGATCTAGGCGTTTGATGTCGAAGAACCTCGACCTGATGACCGGTTTACCCGTGCGCAGGTCGAGGTTAAGTGGCGCTCTCTGGCCTTTGCAGAGAAAGGTAAACAAAAGTTAGCTCAGGTTCTCAGCCATCAGAGCGCGCCGGACGCCCATGTCGGGGTTTCCCCCGATTGACCGATTCTGCCAATTCTATATCACCAAAGGGGCAGGATTTGAGCAACCCGTGAGCTACGAGTCAATTACAACCACGATTTTCGGTCCGGCGTCTGGGCTTTCCAGGCTGATTCGCGTTCCGGATAGGCAAGAAAAAGGCGTCTCGGGTGTAATTTCCGCACGAAAGTCTTCAAGAACCGGGAGTACTTACACCAGATTGTTGAGTCTACCGCTTGCTATGGTTCTCGGATGTACTCTTACCGCCTGTTCAGATCGCGCCACGCGAATGATAATCGCGGAGGATCGAGCGCTGACGGAAACCGCGGGGTTTCTCAGCATCATTATAATAGCGATAGTTGGTCTGTTCGGACCGACCGTTTACAGATGGTGGCGACAAAAATAAGCGGCCTGAATTGGAAACCTCGTCGCCGAGGTCTACCGCATGGAACGCCAGCTTAGGGTGTGACCAGACTGAGTGCTTTAAAAGCCAACCAAAAGACAGTGCTAAAACTGAGGGCCGAGATGACAAAACATAGCCAGGCCACAGTAATGGTCGGCTCTCCGATTTTCGAAGCCACTAGCGAAACTATATTAGAAAATCCGTTCAAAGCGGATCTGATTGAAATTCGGCACGGAGACTCGTCGCACGCAAAATAGAGGGTTTTTGAAGAATTGAGTTTCATTCGTCGGTTTTGTCGGAAATCGCTTATCCTCGTTCCAAACCGATCACTATCGACTTGTTTGATTGAGTGGCGGCGACTTCCTGGCTAGCCCTCAGATTAGAACCGATATGCGGCTCCGATTCCCGTTCTTTTTAGATACCTACCGTGTTTACTAGAGAAACTATATTTTCAGGAGCAGCAGTAAACATTTTGTATCGTAGTGGGATACAGAGCCTATCTTCTCGACGTAGGCCCACTCCTTGAGCTGCACCGGCACCGGCGCAAGCAGCAGTATCACACCAAGAAGTTTGGCTCACGAAAGCTCTACTCGGAAGTAAGCGGGAAAGCCGAGGTGGGTGAACATCTCCGCCACCCGCGGCAGGCTCAGTTGCGCGTACGCGGTGAAACTCATCTGTAGGCAGAAGAGTCCGGTAACGACCCAATAGGCAGCTCCGTAGGAGCGAAATCGTTATACCGAGGCAACGTAAAAGGCGAACAGCTCCGCTAGGAGCGACATCTCATTTTGGAACGTTGGCTGGCCGCAAGAAACGCTCCTCAATGCGTTCCGAGATCGGAAGTCGCTTCTCGATAAAGCTTCAATCGAGATCCGTCGCCAGCCAGCGTCGAGGCGGCCTTCGACGTTTTCAGACCTTTAGCGAGCCACGGAAGCCTCTACCGCCAAAGTAAGAGGACGCACCATTGTGATACACGAAGACATGGTTATACCGACGATCAGCAAAGAGAGCGCCGCCAAGTTTTCTAATATCAGAAGGAGTCCTCACCCAGCTCGATGTTTTCGCATCGAAATTTCCAAGTTTCTGAAGCTCTCGATATTGTTCTTCTGTTAAAAGCTCAATGCCCATGGCCGCTGCCACATCCATCGCGTTGTTTTCTGGCTTAAATGTTTTCCTAGCGTCCAACGCTTCACGGTCGTAACAAAAATTTCTGCGGCCCTTGGGCGTTTCCGCCGAACAATCGCAGAAGAGGTATTCGCCGGTCTTTTTATCATGACCAACCACATCCGGTTCACCGCCAGTTCGTTCCATTTCATTGAGTGACCACAGTTTTCCCGGGTTCGCTTCCAGCCGTGATTGTACTTTCGCCCATTCCAGACCTTTGTGGCGGTTCATGTTCTTCTCAAACCGCGTTTTCAACGCAGTGAGTAGTTCTTCCCGCTGTTTTGGGGGAAACTCTTTTTTCTTGCTGGTCATTTGAACCCGATCACCCGGAGCCCGAGCCCCTTAATGAATCCTTTTTCGATCTGGAATCTTTCCCAATCAAAGATCGCCTTGATCACGTCGCTACTTTCCGGCCGCGATTCCATTTTTGGCACGAAATGCCGAAAAAGGTAAGGTCCACCTTCAGAAATCTCGACGTTTGGAAAGACATTTTTCGAAGCTCGGATCAGCTCGTCACCGGTATGGATACCGTGCTCGGCATAATGGCTCATCAAGTGAGCGAAAGCCTTATCTATATTAATGCGGTGAAAACCATCAATCCCGGCGCCCGCAAAGACATTCTGAACACCCTGAAACCAGACAGCGGTCTCTTCGTCCATCTTGCTAAAGGCGAAATCATCCACCAACACGAATCCGCCCTTATCCAGAAGACGCGCTGCCTGGGCAAGCGATTGATCCAAGGGACTAATATGGTGCAGTGACTGAATAAAAAGAATCCCGTCGAACGCGGAGCCGTTGACGTCGAAAATATTTGTCTGTTTTGCTGGGAGCCCCAGCGAGCGCGCGAAGGCAACTGCTTCTTCCGAGACATCGATCGGAAGAACTTGGTGTCCCCGATCAACCAATGCCTTAGCTAAGTGCCCCTTCCCGCAGCCAACCTCGAGGAAGCGCAGATTAGACCGGCGTTTGGTTACAGACTCGATAAACCGCAATGTGTGTTGAGTCGCAAAATCCGTCACCTTAAGGGCGTTGTTTTGGGCAGCAGCTTCAAAGTCGTTGGAGGTTACTTCATACATGCAGTCCGGTGATAGCCGATTTTCGGCAAAAATCTTTTAGGAGTTTTGATGTTTTCCTCGAGTCTTTTCCGTAGCCGCCTCGACAGTTAGATCGGCTGCGTGCTTCAGCACCCGATCTTAGTGGTCGAAACGAGAAACGGTTTTAAACGTAGATTTCCTTCTAACAAAATCTCCGCAGGCGGACAGCCAGGCGGTCGGCTTTCACCGTTTAAGGTCCGCCAACCGGTCTCGACCCATTCGCGATAAGGAACAAAAATCTCCGGTGAGCGCGGAGCCGGGCGGCGGCGAGCATTACCGCTGTTGATTGGCGAGAGATAGACTCTATCCCCGAGTTGGTCGAGAAGCCGCCCCGCGTCGAACTCAAGCAAGATCTGAGGCCTTCCGCCGAAAGCGCGCAGATGACGTTCAACTCGTTCCCGATTCGACCAAAGAAAGACGAAGCGATTTAGAAAGCGATACCATGCGGATGGAGGTACATCCTTCGGTAATGCTCGCGCGATCAAGCCCGGCCGCATCGGTTTCTGGTCGCGGATGATCACTCCGTTGGGCAGCACGACGGATTCAGGGCGATGTCGGCAGAGCATCGCTTCTCGCTCATTCTCCGGAACCTTGGCCAAATCCAAAAGACGCTCGGTGCTCAACAGGCCGTGTTGGAGGATCGAGGCCAGGTTGTCGGGCTCCGCCCAATGGTAAAAGCGAGATCGATACAGATTATCAGACCTCATCACAGGGATATCGCGTGAACGTCATTTCCAGTTCGTTTCCCAATTCTTTCCTGCATCGTTCTAGGTTCTAAGTTCCACGTTTTAAGTTTTAAGTTGTGCCGGTACACTTAGTACGCCACCCCTCTTGGTGGCAACAAGGACTAAACCTGGGACCTTGAACTTCGAACTTTGAACCTCGAACTGCATTTTAGCTTGCGGTGTCAGAGCCTATCGGAAACAGGTTGGATAGCTTTCATCGTTACGGTTCTAGGTTCAAAGTTGTAAGTTCTAGGTTCTACGTTGCGCTCTAAGCAACCCGCCGCACCCCGCCCCAAACAGAGGATTAGACCTCGCCTCTTGAACCTAAAATGTAGACAATACACATACGTTCGTATGTATATCTATTAGAAAACAGCTGTCAAGGCAAGAGCCTGAATTAGGGTGTTCAATCATGGAAACAGCCCGGTGGGCGGCAGCCGAATAAACAAAGGTGCTCCGTAGGAGTCCGATATTTATAGCTCGCGACGCAAAAACGATCGCAGCTCCGTAGGAGCGACATCTCATTTGGAAGCATTGGCTAGCCGTCAGAAACGCTCTCCGATTTCGCTCCTAACGGAAGCTAATCGCGTGTTGAATCGCCGTACTATAAATATGGCGCTCCTACGGAGTTACGCCCGTTTTTGGCGGCACCAGCTATAAAGATCTGATTCCTACGGAGCCGATTTTCAACAACCGGTTAAGCTATGATAGATGAGCCAATACGGCTTCTAATTGACAGCTATATCCTAATAAACTAGATGGGTATACGATCGTATATATTTAAAGCAGCAACAATTAAGAAAATGACTAAGATGAATGGACGTCGCCTACGCGGCGAGAGAGCGAGAGCGGAAATTTTGGTGCGTTCAGCTAGAATCGCATCGATCGATGGGCTTGAGGGCCTAACCATCGGGCGGGTGGCAGCTGAGGCCGGCGTCGGCAAGGGCAATATCCAAGTTCTGTTCGGGGACAAGGAGTCATTGCAACTCGCAACGCTCGAAAAGGCCGTCGAGCTCTTCCATGCGACCGTGATCTTCCCAGCGATGAATAACAAGACCGCATTGGCCAAGCTGCTCGCGCTGATTGAAGGTTGGTTCGATTTCGTTGAGAAGCGCACCCTTCCGGGAGGTTGCTTCGTGAACGCCGTAAGCAGCGAATTCCGAGCCCGCGAAGGCCGCATCCGCGATCGGATTGTCGAGCACCGGGTCGCAACCCGAGAGCGTTACCGCAAACTAATTACCGATGCGAAGGCTGCCGGAGAATTACGTGCAGATGTCGATGTCGAGCAGCTCGTATTCGATCTGGTGGCCAATGAGGCCGTCGCCAATGTGGCCGCCTTAATGGAGGAGCATGATGAATTCGCCCGTGCCCGGTCGACATCGCTCGGGCGCATCAGGGAAAGCATGTCTTCTACTTCGGCAAAAGGGAAGCGAACCCAAGCCCCAAGACGTTCGGCTAAAGGCCGGGCAAAAGACGCTTCGTCCTGACTGACCTTCTCAATGCAGGTCTTTACGACGATTATCACCCGATCTCCGCCGCCTCCGGCGAATGCCTTTTGGGTCTACTCCTGTTTAATCGATAGATCCCCGGAAACGAAGGCGGGTGTTCCCGGCCAAAGCTCAAATTGCACTCCACGGTCAATGCCACCGGTCCGGGGACTGCTGGGGATTCCAACCGCGAGAGCGGCTGCAATCGAGATCTCGGCGATATCATTTGGTCCGCTAACATCCGCGACCATCGAGGACTCCTCCCTGACGCAACATGGCGCGCACGTCGCTTTCGCGCGCCAGGTCACGGACCGTGCGCGCGTTTCGTGCCCTGCCTCCAACAGCCGGATCAAACAATTAGCGCCGACGAACCCCGTGCCTCCAGTGACTAAAACCGGCGCCATATTACAGTTCTCCCGCCGGTAGGGATGAGCTCTTGCTCGTCCGGACGTCCTCAGCACTCGGCACGCTGATGATGCAGACTTTGCGATCAGCCGAATTTTTCATGTTGTTCCGCATTTTTTTGTTTCTCCTTTATGGCAAAACGTAGCCGCCCGTAACCTCGATGCGCTCCGCATTGATCCAGCGATTATCCTCAGAGAGCAGAGATGCGATCATCAAGCCGATGTCGTCAGGAACACCTGCCCGGCCCAGTAGTGTCCCTTCGGCTACTCTTTTGTTCACGACCGGATTGTCGCGGACCATCCCGCCACTGAAATCCGTTTCCGTGGCACCCGGAGCGACAACGTTGACGGCGATCCGGCGCGGGCCAAGTTCCTTCGCCATGTATTTCGTCAGCACTTCAACGGCGCCTTTCATCGAGCCATAGGCCGCTCCTCCAGGCGAGATGAGACGCGTTCGCGCGGTCGATACGTTGACGATTCGTCCTCCATCCTTAATGAGCGAAAGAAGTTTTTGCGTTAGGAAGAAGACGCCTTTGAAATGCACGTTGTAGAGGCTGTCAAGTTCTTCCTCGGTCGCCTTCTCAAAAGTCATGTTGCCGTGATTGTTGCCGGCGTTGTTCACCAGATAATCGAACTGCGCTGCTCCAAGGTTCCTGAGAGCGGCCTGTACATTTTGGACGAAGGCGTCAAAGGTAGCGGCCTTGCCGGTGTCCAGCTGCAAGGCGATGGCCTTTTGTCCTGCTCCTGTCACCAGACCGATCACCTTTTCTGCTTCGGCCCGGTTTGAGTTGTAAGTAAAGATCGAGTTGACGCCGCGCCTCGCTAGACTCAGCACGATATTCCGGCCAATGCCGCGACTGCCGCCAGTGACAATCGCGATCTTCTCGGAGGAATTTAAATCAGTTTCTATCGACATTTTTTGCGCTCCATCACGTTTATATGTTGTTTGTCTAGTCAGTCATTCTTAGAGTCAAAAAAATCAACTTATTGCGCGCCAAAAAATCTCGAACCCGATTTTACAGTGCTTCTTGGCATTCGCTGGATCATGGATCATGAAATCCATCGTGGTTTCTGCCAGCGAGTTCATGATCGCGGCCGCAAAACCCTTGGAGGCGTTACTCAGGGAACCATGGGTGCGCATCTGCTCCATCAACTTAGCGAGATTGGCCATCGTTTTCTGTGCGGTAGCGCGAGTCGCCGGAGTGATCTCCCCGGAAACGCCAAGTTGGGCCAAGGCGCGCCGCTTTTCCGGATTGGACGTCGCCCAATTCATCCAATTTGACCAGACATGAAATGCTTGTTTCCGAAGGTCGCTTCCCACCGAAAATCCTTCAAGGGCAGCGGCCGCCATGCCGGTCTTTAGTTCAAGATAGAGTTGGTTGAACAAATCGGTTTTGGTCTCGAAATAGGTGAACAGCGAGCCATTGGATACACCGGCCTCTTGGGCAATCGTTGCCGTCGGCGCGCTCAGCCCTTGCGTAACAATTACTCGGGTTGCCGCCTCCATGATGGCATTGCGTTTATCTTCGCTTTTTGGTCTGGCTATGTTTGCGACTCTAATAAAGAGTGACTACTTAGTCAATTAATAATTTGCCCCTCCTCATGCCGCCGCACCAGATAAACACATTCCGGTTGATCGACCCCTTCTATGGACACGAATCGCTTAGATTGTTGAGCGCTTCGTGATCAACGCTGAAGGCGACTATATTCCGACCGTCCTGACGAAAGATCCTAAAAACGAAAATCGTGTCGTAGTCTCTGTCGCTCCAAAATGGAACCTGGCCGGGATCACCTCCATACCATGACACCAGCAGCTTCGCCAATTTGTCAAGTTGACCGTGCTCCCAGGCTATGAAAATCAGCGCGTGTTGGTAGTCGGCCTTTCGCAGTTCTATAGCCAGGTCGTCGATTTGCGTGTAGCCAAACTCGGTATTAACGGGAAGTTCACAGCGAATGGCGGTGGGTTCGATTGTAATCAGAGGGCGAATGTAGTTAAACTCGCCACCGTCAAATCGCTCTTCAGGGTTGGGCGCAAAGATAAAGTCCGGTTTCCCGTACTTTGACAGAAGTACATCCGGCAACGCCAGTGCCCGGCGCAAACCCTTACAATTCAAGTTTCCCAGTCCCCCCGGCGGCTTTTCTCCATGCCGGATTGCCACAATCGTCTCCGCACTGGAATCGTCTGGCGCAACTGTTGCACCGTCACTTTGAGCGATGACCAAACCGCTAATCCCTAGAAGAAATACCAGGCAGACATTGATCGGATGAGAAACTTTCATTATGCGTCAGATTTGCCGCCGCATCGAGCCTTGGCCCCATCTACTAATTTTCTCATGCGGCGACCACTGGGCCCCTGCTAGGGTAGCGTCGTCAACCCCCAATGCCAGCTTGCTTCGTTATACCTATCCTAATAACCAGAGAACCAGTACCTGCGAAAATAACCATAAATACGCTTGCGGCTACGCGAGCGATCTAGTTCCCAGGGGCCGCACCAACTCTATGGACCGGTTATTACTCTACAAAACTTTTTTGAGCTTTTGCGAAATAGACGTACAAAATTTTAGTCGGCTGGCGCGATATGGGATCGCCTGAGCTCTTTTAGAAACAGTCCTAAGCGATCCAACTTTAAGCAGAGTTCCAAGAACTCTAATTTTTTCTTGCCGGCCCGAGAGCTTATGGCAATTCGAACAGTTTTTGTAGCTGATTTATTCAATATCTTTCACGATTGCCTGCGCGTGCTGTGAGGAGACCTATTGATCTCTGCTTTAATAGCGCGCCTTGATTTGCACGAGGAAAAGATCGGTATGGCGGTTTCCGGGCTCTTTCTTGGCGATTTTACAAAAGAACAACGATGAAGCCTAACGAATCGACATGGAATCGCCCCAACTAAATCCGGATTTCCAGTATGGCCGAACGCTGCTCGTCGTCGACGACGATCCTTTTATTCTGCGGTACATTGAGAAAGCTCTCTCGATGGCAAAATACAAAGTAAGAACCGCAAATAGTGAAGATCAGGCCTTAGCGGTTTTGAACGAACAACGAGTTGATCTCGTGCTCACCGATATCGTGATGGGAGATAGTGATGGCTTTCGCTTAGCCGCGCGAATCGAAGAGCGGAATAGTGGGCTCCCTGTTGTGTTCATGACGGGAGCCGTTCCCGAGACCGATGAATATACCCAGGAACTTCGCCGAGCTGGCTTGCTCTTGCGTAAGCCTTTCGGACCCAAGCAGCTGTGGGATTTCCTGGCCGGCGCTTTATCAAAGCGATTCAGCCGTATTCCCTGAGCCAGCGTGAAAGTCGGCTCCCTCAGAGGCCGAGGTTCATTTGTCTTAAAGTTATTCAAATGCTTTTGTCGGTGAACCACCGTACGAACTCATGGGTTTTAAGGCGGGCGACGAAAAAATTCTGTATGCGCCGCTGGACTGGGTGGGCTTTCATTACTACACCCGGCGCATCGTTTCGGATGCAAGTAATGCCCAACACTTGTCACTGCTCCATGCCCCACACGCCGGACGATGTCACTGCATCTTTGCAAGAATCTCCAAAAGCCTTTCCTCAGTAAATCGCCCTTCCGAAAAAGCGCAGATCTTATATATGGGCATGTCTTCCAAAAAGGCGCGCGTGGGGATATCGACTTCGTCGGGGTCTCCCATACCGAACCCTGCCACCAATTCGGGATAGAAGGCCTTTCCTTGCGGATGGTTCTTGAATTCTTTAAGCAGGGAATCGCGAGTCAGCGTCAGGGAACTGGCTTCATTTGCTTGGACTTCAATCGTTTGTTTTAACCGCAGGTCTTGCGAGGAGGCGCCCACCAGAATCTCAAAGTCACCCGGCTTTACCAGCCAACCGCGCCGCATCACGTCGTAATAAGCGAAGTCGCGCGCTTGCAGCTGGAAGTTAACTCGCTTTTCTTCGCCAGGCTCCAAAGCGACCTTTGCGAACGCCTTCAATTCCTTGTCAGGGCGCACGACTCTTGGTTGTTCTTCCCTGACGTAGAGTTGAACGACCTCTTTACCCGAGACTTTGCCGGTGTTTTTGACGGTCACTTCAACCGATACGTTTTCTGTATCGCCTACTGCGGCCGGCATTACCCGCAGATTTGAGTAAGAAAACTTGGTGTAACTAAGACCGAATCCGAACGGGAACAATGGCTTCAGATTTCGCGCGTCGTAATACCGGTAACCGATAAAGATCCCCTCGCCATAATTCGCTTCCTGGTTCTTTGCTGGAAACTCTGGATACGACGGGGTGTCTTCAAGACGGACAGGGAAGGTCTCAGAAAGTTTGCCAGAAGGGTTTACTCGGCCGGTTAATGCGTCGGCAATCGCTCCGCCACCAGCCTGACCGCCCAACCAGGCCTCAACAATCGCCGGAACTCTATCGGCCCATGGTAGAGCAACCGCTGACCCGTTAATTAGAACCACCACCAGATTTCTTTGGGCGGAAAGTACTGATTCGATCAACCGATTATGACCGGCAGGTAGGTCCAAAGCTGAACGGTCTATCCCTTCGGATTCGTAACTGGCCGGCAAACCTGCAAATACAACGGCAACATCGGCGGTTTTAGCCGTTTGAACCGCAGCGTCGATCAGCTCATCCGTTGTACTGCCGTCTTCAGAGAAGCCCGCCGCATAGCTAAGAACAACGTTGTTACCGGCCAATTTTGTCAGCTCATCGCAGGCGGTTGAAATCCTAGTTGGATTCACCTGTGAGCTACCTGATCCTTGATACCTGGGCATTCGAGCTAACGCGCCGATTACTGCTACCGTTTTTGATTCGTTAAAATTGAGCGGTAAAAGGTTACCAGCATTTTTCAATAGAACGATGCTGTCGGCGGCTGCACGTCTGGCCAGCAGGTCGTGGCGCTCGGCGTCGAAAGTAGCGTTGACTTGACGAGAAGCTTGGGCCTTTAAGATCACAGCCAACAGCGGAACAATCACGTCGTCTAGCCTGTCGAGTGGGATTTTCCCAGCGTGGACCGCCTGCAGAACCCTATTTCGATGGTAATCGCCACTCCCCGGCATCTCGAGACTCAGGCCCGCATTAACACCGGCTACACCGTCATGAACCGCGCCCCAATCGGACACCACAAAACCTGCAAAGCCCCATTCTGTCCGCAGGATATCCTGAAGCAACCAGGTATTCTCGGTTGCGAAGACATGGTTCACTGAGTTGTAGGCCGCCATGACCGACCACGGTTGGGCTTCTCTAACGGCGATTTCAAATGCCGGCAGATAAACTTCCCGCAGGGTGCGCTCGTCCAGGTTAGAGCTCGTCGCCATGCGCTCAAACTCCTGGTTATTGGCTGCGTAGTGCTTTAAGGAAGTTCCCACACCTTGACTCTGGACGCCTTGGATGTAGGCCGCCGCCATTTTGCCGGCCAGCACGGGATCTTCAGAGAAGTACTCAAAATTCCTGCCGCCTAAGGGCGAGCGTTTCATATTGACTCCGGGACCTAACAGAATCTGAACGTCACTCGCTTGGCATTCTTCCGCTAAGGCCACCCCTATTTCTCGAATCAATTCCGTATCCCAGGATGAAGCGATTGCCGACGCGGTTGGAAAACAGGTTGCCGGAACGCTCGTCTGAATGCCGCCACCCTCTACCTTCCTCAGGCCATGGGGACCATCGGAAACCGATATACAAGGAATCCCGACGCGCTCAACCGCGTGGGTACGCCACCAACCGTTTCCCGATAACAGCTTTGTTTT
>JAFAHI010000210.1 GCA_019237325.1 Verrucomicrobiota bacterium
TGGAAACCGCGTCCCTCGGACCAATTTACGGCCAGAATCGATCGATAGAAAGTAACGGCGGGGCTAAGTCGGCGAATCTCCTGTTCGTCGAAAGGCCGGGGCCGGCTCAGGTTCAACACTCGAAAGGAATAAGGAGCGAGTACCGCCGGATCGAGGTCGGTCTCCGCGCAAAGGGCAATCCGGCAGGTTACCTGACGCCCTTCCTCATGTAGCAAGCTGGCCTGGTAAGCGACACTAAGGACGCGACCCAAAGCGTCTCGGGAGTCAATGCCGAACCGATAGTTACCTTTGCCGACCCAGGTCGGCCAAAGTTGTCTTGCCAGCAAATCTGGGTAGCCGTGGCTCCGGAGCTCCATACTAGGTAAACTATGTGCCTCACGTAGCCGCCGGTGCATCTTTTTTTTGGGGAGAGGCGTGAATAGCGAACCGGCGAATGGGCGAATGGGCGAAACGGCGACGCGGCGAAAGGACGCGCTGGGCCGCGTGGACGGATAGGACCTATGCGACCTATGGGACTAATATGACTGAATATTCCGGGGAGCCTCAAACAAGTCCCATCCGTGTTTTGCTCCCATCGCGTGGCAAGACCCCCGCGCCCATTCGCCCATTCGCCGTTTCGCCCATTCGCCGTCTCGCAGGCCCTCACCTTTCACGCTTGTAATGTTCGGGCAAGGGTCATGAAAACTGGGATCGAGCACTCTGGTGGCGCAGATTTAAACCATGAACGCGAAACAGAGAACTTCAGTATGGGTAGCGGCAATGGCGGGAACGGCTCTCATAGCCAGCGTTACCGTGGCACTTAGCGCTGGTTCTGGGAATGACAATGGCCAAAAACCGCCTCTTTCTATCAAGACAGACAACGCCCCGATCGATCGAGATCCGAAACTCGGGAATTCGTTTGCCCCGATTGTGCAAAAAGTGATTCCGAGCGTCGTGCAGGTCGACGTTACGGGCAAATCGGACAACGGCAAGTCGTTGGGCTCCTCCGATATGCAAGACCAGTTGCGCCGGTTCTTCGGCCGAGGATTCCAAATTCCTGAACAACCCGAGATGCCAAATCAGAAGGCACTCGGCTCGGGCGTCATCATTTCAACAGACGGCTATATTCTGACAAATAATCATGTGGTCGAAAACAGCAAAACGATCCAGGTCACTCTAAGCGACGGGCGAAAGTTGACCGCTAAAGTGATCGGTACCGATCCTCAGACGGATGTGGCTCTTCTGAAGATCGACGCTACCAATCTGGAACCGGTTACGCTGGCCGACAGTGATTCCGCCAAGGTGGGGGATGTCGTTTTGGCTATTGGCGACCCGTTTGGAATCGGCACAACGGTGACTGAGGGCATCATCAGTGCCAAAAACCGTACGCGAGTGACTAGCGGTGACTCGGACGAAGACTTCATTCAGACCGACGCAGCGATCAACCCCGGTAACTCCGGGGGCGCATTAGTTGATATCGAAGGCCGCTTGATCGGGATTAACACGTCCATCTTGTCGCGGTCCGGCGGTAACCAAGGTATCGGCTTTGCCGTTCCCACGAATCTCTGCCGCTGGGTAGCGGATAGCCTGATCAGTAAGGGTAAGGTCGAGCGCGGGTATCTGGGGGTACATATTCAAACTCTGACTCCGGAATTGGCCAAGGCGTTTAAGAGCAACCGAGTGCAAGGCGCCGTGGTGATTGATGTCACTCCCAACAGTGCGGCTGAACAGGCCGGCTTCAAGAGCGGCGACGTTGTGGTCGAGTTCAACAACCGGCCGATCGAATCTGCTGATCAGCTAAAACTTCAGGTGGCGGAGACTCCTCCAGGCAGTGCCATTCCAGTACAAGTGGATCGGAATGGTCAGGTCATGAGTCTGAACGTTACCCTGAAAGAATTGAGCTCAGACGCGTTGGCGAAGAACGAGCCCAATGTGAGCAGGGGAGAGCACGATGCGTTGACCGGTGTCGAAGTGACCAATCTTGATCGGGATGCCCGCGACGAGCTCAGGGTCCCCAATACGGTGCGAGGGACGTTGATCACCCAAGTCGAGCCTTCGTCTCCAGCGTATGAAGCTGGTCTCCGCGAAAACGACGTGATTCTTGAGATCAATCGGCAACCGATTCAATCAACTGAGGATTTTACCAAGGCGACTACCGGTAAGGGCGGTAGTGGCGAGACGTTGGTGAAGATCTGGAACCAGAACGGGACTCACTACGTAGCCGTGCAGGAAGGTAACGGCTAACGGAGAGATAGGGTAGATCTAGCTGAGCGCCCGCACGGCGAAAGCTGTGCGGGCAATTTTTTACGTTCGACGTTCGGCGTTCCGCGTTTTGCGTTTGGCGTGTTGGCGAATGGACGTATGGTAGGGCGAACCCCGTCTCTTTCACGCTTGTAATGTTCAGGCAAGCAACTTGAAACCTAGGTAGAGCACAGTGAGAGCAGAGTTTTTTAACCATGAAAGCGAACAAGCGAAGTTTAGGGTGGATGGCAGCGGTGGCGGGAGTTGGTCTTGTCGCAAGCGGTTCAGCTGTTTTCAGTGCTGTAACCGGCAACGACAACAACCAGAAGCCGCCCCTAAGCCTGAAGTATGACAATACGCAGATTAACCGGGAGGCGACTCAGGGTCATTCCTATTACCCCATCGTTGAGAAGGTAACGCCCAGCGTGGTGCAGGTCTATGTCACCACTAAGGGAGGTAACGGAAATATGGGGATGAACCAGGATTTGCAGGACCAATTGCGCCGGTTCTTCGGACGACAATTTCCACAAATGCCGGAGCCGCAAACACCAGGTGAAAAAGCGCTCGGGTCCGGGATTATTATTTCGTCCGATGGTTATATCCTGACCAATAATCACGTGGTCCAGAATGCACGTACGATTCAGGTCAAACTGACTGACAACCGGACATTCAGCGGCAAAGTAATTGGAACCGATCCGGCTACAGATGTGGCTTTGGTGAAGATTGATGCGGACAACCTTCAACCGATCACGTTTGCAGATAGTGATCAAGCCCAGGTTGGTGACGTTGTGCTGGCGGTCGGTGATCCTTTCGGAATCGGTCAAACGGTCACCGAAGGCATTATCAGTGCGAAAAACCGGCAAGGGCTGTCTGAAGATGGCCAGTCCGACGAAGCTTTCATTCAGACCGACGCCGCGATTAATCCGGGTAACTCCGGTGGAGCTTTGGTCGATACGGACGGCCGTCTCGTGGGCATGAACACGGCGATCCTGTCACGATCAGGTGGCAACCAAGGAATTGGGTTTGCCGTTCCCTCCGACCTCTGCCGCTGGGTAGCGGATAGCTTAATCAAAAACGGTAAAGTTGAACGTGGTATGCTGGGGGTAACGATCCAACAGCTGTCGCCTGAGCTTGCCAAAGCGATGAATCTTCGTCGCACCACCGGCGCGGTGGTGGCTGATGTAACGCCCAACAGTCCGGCTGACAAAGCCGGAATTAAGGACGGCGACGTTGTCGTCGCGTTCGATAACAAACCGATCGAGGACGAGAACAGCTTGAAACTGATGGTGGCTGAATCTGCGCCCGGCAAATCGGTGCCGATTCAAATCGACCGTAACGGACAGACTCTAAACCTGAACGTGACGTTAGAAGAACTTTCTCAAAAGAATACCCTGGCCAAAAACGAGCCGAACTCGAATGAGAATGAACCACAAGGCGACGCGCTGCATGGGGTTGCAGTGCAAGACCTGGATCGCCAAACGCGTGAGGAACTGAATGTGCCGGGCAACGTTCGCGGCGCGATGATTACGCAGGTAGATCCTTCGTCGCCGAGCTATGAAGCCGGTCTCCGTGAAGGTGACGTGATCGAAGAAATCAATCATCAACCTGTCCGGTCTGCAGAAGACGCTGATCGGCTAACTGCGAACAAAGGCGGTAAGGGTGAGACCCTGGTCAAGGTTTGGAATCAAAACGGCAGTCATTACGTAGCCGTCCAGGAAGGGAACGACTAAGAGGAGTCGCGTGTAATGGTAGCAGTGACGCCCGTACGGTTAGGAGAGCCGTGCGGGCGTTTTACGTTTGGCGTCCGGAGTTCGGCGCTTGGCGTTCGGCGTAGTGAGGGCTCCGGCCAAATAAGTCCTATGAGTCCCATAAGTCCTATGCGTCCACAGCGTCCTAGGCTAAACGCCGAACGCCAAACGCCAAACGGGGAACGCGCAACGTGAACATGACACTCGCGCAAGAGCCCGAACTCGGGCAAGTTATGGACATGCGAGTCCTGGTCGTCGAAGATGACGAGAAGATCGCTTCTTTTGTCATCAAAGGCCTGAAGCAAAATGGGTACGCGGTGGATCATGCCGCGGATGGGGAGCATGGGCTGGATTTGGCGACTGCCATCAACTACGACTTGCTGGTTCTCGATCTAATGTTGCCCAAACTGGATGGGCTTTCCGTATTACGACGGTTACGTCAGGAAAAGATAAGGACCCCAGTCCTGATACTCAGTGCCCGCGCGAACGTGGACGATCGAGTTCGCGGGTTACAGGCGGGCGGCGACGATTATGTCACCAAGCCTTTCGCTTTTTCGGAGCTGTTAGCCCGGGTGCAAGCCTTGATCCGGC
The DNA here is from genome assembly GCA_019237325.1 of Verrucomicrobiota bacterium. Lineage (GTDB taxonomy): Bacteria > Verrucomicrobiota > Verrucomicrobiia > Chthoniobacterales > JAFAMB01 > JAFAVN01. Next base: position 4,560 of record JAFAHI010000210.1, read on the forward strand.
GAGCCAACCAAGCCGTTGAAGAGACCCAGCTAACCGTAGCTGACCTTTCGTTGAATGTGATCACTCGCGAAGTTATTCGTAGCGGCCAACGGATCGAGTTGCATCCCCGCGAGTTCTCACTGCTTGAGTTCTTGCTCCGGCACGCAGGTCGTCCAGTAACCAAGACGATGATTCTGGAAAACATCTGGGATTTTCATTTCGATCCTCAGACCAACGTCGTTGACGTTTTGATTCACCGGTTACGCGCGAAGATCGATAAAAATTTTCCGCTTAAACTGATTCAAACCATCCGAGGTGTCGGTTATGTGGTCAAAGCGGGGTAAATCCTCCTTCGCTTCGCTACGACGCGACAGGTCCAGCTCGCCCGCGGCTGCGGGATTTGGCCGCGGCAGGCGATTGTGGCACAGTTTTACGTTTCGGTTGAGTTTTTACTATGCCAGCGCGTTTGTGATCAGCGCTGCACTGCTCTTCGCGCTTCTGTACTTTCTTCAAGCAACGCTATTTGATTGGCGGGAACGAGATCCCATCGATAAGTTTTTGAAGCAATGCGTAGTTGTTTATCAACAGCACGGATCGGAGGGCTTGATAAATGCCGTTAAAACGCAGGGGGCAGATCCGAGCGAGGGCCCATTCTTTGTCAGCGTCACTTTTCGAAAGGATGTAGTCCTGTACCTAAGGGAACCGTCGGACTGGTTTAAACTGCCGAACCTAACGTCGATTTTGCAGCGAACGCCGCAGAATGGTGGCTGGAGCCGGCTTCCGGCAGACGACCGGAGCGAATATGTTCTCGAAAGTGCTCATTTGTCGGACGGCCCGATTCTGCAGGTTGGCCGAAAGATTAATCGCAGCGAAGCTCTGACTGGCCCTTTTGTTACAGCGGCGCTGATCCTGTTAGTACCAACTCTCCTGCTCGCCATTATCGCTGGCGCCGTGTTTGCTCACCGCGCCACCGCTCCGGTGCGGCAGATGTTACAGACTGCGCGCTCCATTATTAACACTGGGAACCTGGCTGAGCGCGTTCCAGAAACTCAAGAACAAGATGAGTTAGCGGAGCTGGCGCGCCAATTTAATCGGGTGTTGGAACAGAATCAGCGGCTGATCCGCGGTATGCGGGAAGCACTGGATAACGTTGCCCACGATCTCCGTTCGCCTCTCACTCGGTTACGCGCCTCTGCCGAATTGGCCCTGGAAGCCGATACGCCGGAATCTGCCCAGGAGGCTTTGGCCGACTCGATCGAAGAATCAGATCGCGTGTTAACCATGCTGAATACCCTCATGGATGTTACCGAGGCCGAGAACGGGATGATGCGTCTGAATCTTGAGCGCTGTTCCCTGACCTCATTGTTAGAAGAAGTAACTGATCTTTATCAGCTCATTGCCGAAGAAAAATCGATCGAGATCAAGAGCCACTTCATCAGCGCCGGTTATGTCGAGGTGGATCCAAACCGGATGCGCCAGGCTTTTGGGAACCTGCTGGATAACGCCGTTAAGTACACGCCGAACGGCGGCCTGGTGGAGATCGAGTGCGACACCAAGGACGAGAAAGTTGTGGTTACAATTCGGGATAACGGGATGGGTATTCCGCCGGCGGAACAAAGCCGGATTTGGGACCGACTTTACCGGGGCGACACCAGCCGCTCACAACGCGGTCTCGGTCTCGGCCTGAGCCTGGTAAAAGCCGTGGTAGAGGCACACGCCGGCACAATCTCGCTCAAGAGCGAACCGGGCAAAGGCTCGGAATTTATAGTGACGCTGGCTGCGGCTGCTGTTGTCGCGGGACTACCCGCGACAGTCGGAAGTGAGAAGTGAGAGGTGAGAGGTGGCGCTGGGCAAGCGAATACTGAGTCGGAAGGGGACACGCGGCGAGAAACACCGATGGGACTTATGGGACTGATGAGACCGATGTGACCGTGACCCATAGGTCCTATCCGTGGCTGGGTATTTCGTATCGCACTACCCCGGCGTCGCTTTCCACCTCTCACGTCTCACGTCTCACGTCTCACCCGCAGCCCTAATCTCATAGAACATCTGCGATGCGGAGTCGCCGTCGATCAGGAGGCCGTTTACAAAGCCGGTTTTCAGGATTCCTTGAGCGGGTCGCAGTTTGCTGCGTCCGCCGCAAAGCAGGATCACCTCATGTTTTCGGAGCGCTTCTAAGTCGATCGCTAAGGTGCGGTCGTTAAGGTCGGAGGAAACTACCTCGCCTTGGGCGTTAAAGAATTTTCCCATCGTGTCGCCCACGGCGCCAGCTTTGCGGAGCTCATTTAGTTCCTGTGCTGATAGGTAACGGTTCTCAAAAAGAAAAGCCCGTTCGTCGCATTCACCGACGCTGATCAAGTAGAAATTTGCTTTCTCCGCAAGCGCCAAGGTCTCCTGAACGATTCTCTGAGACATCAGGATCTGGCGGTCAGCAACGGTGTTCGCGATAAATGGCACCGGGAGAAAATGACCTTCACCCCCGGTTTTAGCGGCTAAATGATGGACAACCTCGAACAGGTTCGCTGCCAGATTTCGTGTCAATGATCCCATAACCGATACGAATTTCGCTTGCGGCCGGCGCATCGCGGGAAGGATTCTAGCAATCTCAGCGGTAGTACGCCCCCAGCCAACGCCGATAACGCATTGCTCGTCGACTTGCATTCGTTCGCGCAGTAGATCGACGGCCACCATCGCGACTGCCCGGCGTGCGACGGGACCTTCGTCGGCGAGTTTTGCCGGAGGTAGCATTTTTGCCGGATGTTCCACCGAGTCCGACAAAAGGGGGGGCGTGGCTCGGCAAAAATCCAATCCGTAGTGTTTCCGGATGGTTTCTTCGACTTCAGCCATTGGTCCGAACCGATGTTCGATCGATATCTTGACGATACCGGCTTCGCGGGCTTCGGCTAACAGCCTGGCAACTTTTACTCTGGAAACACCGAGGATTTCCGCGGTTTGTTCCTGAGTATTGCCGCCGATATAATAGAGCCAGGCGGCTCGGACGAGTTGATCCGACTCAGTGGCGATAGGTTCGAAGTTCTGCATCAGGAGAAAGGGAGTAGCGGAAGAAAAATCGATTGACACATTTGTTCGTCAAGTGTGAATATGTACAGAAGAACACAAAGGTCACAAAGATGAAAGTGATTGCTGATACCGCACGATGGGTAGCAGCTACCAGCGGTCGTCACAACGTCATGCGGGTAATGCCGTCTTTCAGCATTATTTCATGAAAGTTGATGAGGAGGCCTAATGGTTTGTTCAATAACTTCATGTAACTGAGCAGCTGCGCCTTATGGATCGGGAGGACTTCTTCAACCGCCTTGAATTCCAGGATCAGTACATCGTCGATCAAAAAATCGAGCCGAAGTGGTTCTTCAAAGACTTGCCCTTTGTATTCGATCGGAACCAGCAACTCGCGTCGGGCCGGGATCGATCGCAGTTCACATTCCCGGAGGAAACACTTGCTGTAAATGCTTTCGATTAACCCGGGTCCTTTGATGCGATGCACCTCAATTGCGGCTCCGATCTCCAAATGACTCAAAGCACTAGCGCGTTCCTTATCCTGTACCATTCTGATTCCTCATAATATATACATAATAGTGCAATGTTACATAATATAAAAAGAGTGTTATGACCATCTCTTTTTGTTTGAATTAGCTGCGCCACCGGAAGATCGGAAAACTCACAAAGATGACAGGGTTAAGCTCCGACAACGGTTGTCGTAAATCTCCTGTTTTTAACCTTTGTGACCTTTGTGATCTTCTGTGAAGATTCTGTTTCCCCTATGGCATATGTGATCGGTATTGATGGCGGCACCGAAAGCGTGCGCGCTTTTGTTTTTGATCTGGAAGGACGCCCGAAAGGGATCGGCGTCGCTCCGTATCCAACTGCTTTTCCTGAGCCCGCTCAGGCGGAGCAGAACCCTGAGGATTGGTGGCAGGCGTTAGGCGAGGCGACCCAACGTGCCCTGCAAGCGGCTGCGGTCCGCCCCGATGAGATTGACGCGATCAGCGTTGATACCACCTCCTGTAGCGTCGCTACTTTCGATCAGCAGATGAAGCCCTTGCGCCCGAGTCTGATCTGGATGGATGTCAGGGCTGCGGACGAAGCCGCCGATGTTGGCGCAACCGGCGACCCCGCCCTACGCTTGAACTCGGCCGGGAAAGGGCCGGTCTCCGCCGAGTGGATGATTCCCAAGGCCCTTTGGATCAGGCGACATCAGCCGGAAATCTATGAAAAGGCCCATGCCATCTGCGAGTACCAAGACTATCTCAATTATCGTCTCACCGGACGGTACGTCGGCTGTTTAAACAACGTCAGCATCCGTTGGCACTGGATCAATCGTGAAAAGCCGTTCTCATTGCTCGGGCGCCTTGGTCTCGAGGATCTCGTTCAAAAATGGCCGGACGAAGTGGTGGCCCCTGGCGATCCCATTGCCGGCTTAAACGGCGAAGCCGCAATGCATCTAGGACTGAAGCCCGGTACACCGGTGATCCAAGGCGGTGCTGACGGGTTTATCGCCATCATCGGACTCGGAGTCACTGAACCGGGACAACTCGGATTAATCACCGGTTCATCCCATCTGCAATTAGCCGTGACCGATCGGGTATTTCATCGCCCAGGTCTCTGGGGAGCGTACGCAGATTGCGTCTACAACGGTTCTGCCGTTTTGGAAGGTGGACAAACATCGACCGGATCGGTGATCAAATGGTTTACCAGCAACTTTGCCGCCGGGGCAGACTATAACGAACTTGATCGGGCAGCCGCCGAGATTCCGCCCGGTGCGGACGGGTTGCTTGCACTAGATCATTTTCAAGGAAATCGGACGCCGTATATCGACGCCAAATCACGTGGTGCTTTAGTGGGGCTAAGCTTGGCTCATCGACCGCCGCATATTTTCCGGGCGATTATTGAGGGCATCTGTTTCGGTACGGAAGCGATCTTGCGAGTTTTCCAAGGCGAAGATTTTCGTATCAGTGAAGCCGTTGTCTGCGGGGGTGCGGTTCGGTCACCGCTTTGGTTACAAATCCATGCGGACGTATCTGGTATCCCTTTAACCGTCAACGAATTGGCCGACGCCACGGTCCTAGGATCGGGGATTCTGGCGGCTTACGGCGCCGGTCACTACAAATCAATTCCAGATGCCTGTCGCGCCATGGTTCACCGCGCTTCGGTTATTGAGCCCAATGAAAAGAATCATGCCATCTATTCCGAGCTCTTTGCTGGTTACGAGAGACTCTACAGCGCAACTGCTGATGTGCGGATGGCGATTGCGGGAGCCAAACGATGAGTAGGGTTACTGCGTTTTCTGGCGACCCACATCGTGTTGGCCAACAGGATAATCGTCGTCGTACTCGTCGTCGTCCTCGTCCTCGAAAGGGTGTGTTTCTACAAACGGCTATGAATGACCGCGGACCGAGTTCTGGATGGGGGTCCGACGTATGGTGTGGTTGAGCGCCCAAAACAGTCGAGGACGAGGACGACGACGAGTACGAGGACGATAGGAGAACAACATGAGACCCACGAAAGAGCAGAGTCTTGAGGTTTACCGCCGGATGAGGCGAATCCGAACGTTTGAAGAACGAGTTGGAGAACTGTTCGTCCGGCAGCAGACCGCAGGCAGTATGCTGCATCTTTCCATCGCCGAAGAAGCCGCCGCGGTCGGTGTCACCTATCCGATGCGAGAAGGTGACAGTTTTACGACCCATCATCGCGGACACGGGATTTTCCTGGCGCGGGGAGCGGATCCGAAACGGATGATGGCCGAAATCGCGGGCAAAGCCGACGGTTATTGCCGGGGCAAAGGTGGGTCCATGCACATTGCGGACCGAACCTTAGGCCATTTGGGAGCGAACGCGATTGTGGGAGGCGGAATCCCTGCCGTCGTTGGAGCAGGGCTTTCTTACAAGGTGTTGGCTAAGCCGAATGTGTCGATCGCGTTTTTTGGCGACGGCGCGATGCAGCAAGGCGTCCTTTATGAAAGTATGAACCTGGCGGCGTTGTGGCGGCTACCAGTCGTCTTTGTATGTGTGAACAATCAATGGGGGATGGGGACCCGGATCGATCGAGCCGCTGCCAATACGCAATTTCACGAACGAGCGCGCACCTTTGGACTAGAAGGTCACGTCGTGGACGGGGCCGATGTTTTCGCGGTTATCGACATCGCGGAGCGATTGGTGCAGGGAGCCAGAGACGGCCGAGCGGCTTACCTTTCGGTGGAGTGTTACCGGTACTACGGCCATGCACGGATGGACAAGAGTCCATACCGGACACCGGAAGAAGAAGCCGAAGGACGCAAACAGGATCCGATTCAGCGAGCCATTACTCGCTTACGGGAGAAGGACGGAGCTACAACCGGCGAGTTCGAAGCGATTGATGCCGCCATCGCGCAGGAAATGGATGAAGCCGTGGAGTTCGCTATCAACGCTGCACCGCCACCGGTAACCGATCTTTTTCGCGACGTTTATGACGACCACGAACCCGCCCCTGAACCGCTGAGAAAACGTCTGGAGAGAATTTTAACCACGAACCTAACTGCAACTAACTAACCGCGAATGCACACGAATAAAAACCGAATTTCACCACAGAGACACAGAGTTCACGGAGACAAACCAAAACCACTTCTCTGCTCTCTGTGTACTCTGTGTCTCTGTGGTGAAATTTTTTGGACTTTCGTACCGTGATTGAAACCACTTATCGGGAAGCGCTGGGGCTGGCACTGCGACATGCCATGATGGAGGACCCAACCGTCGTTATCATTGGTGAGGAGGTGGGTGCTTACGGCGGAGCGTATGGAGTTACTAAAGGGCTACTACAAGAGTTCGGGAAAGAGAGGGTCATCGACTCGCCGATTTCGGAAGCAGGATTCGTTGGAGCAGCCGTTGGCGCTGCGATGAGTGGTCTACGACCGGTGGCCGAGCTGATGTATGTCGACTTTTCTGGAATCGCTATGGATCAGATCGCGAATCAGGCCGCCAAGATTCGCTATATGTTTGGGGGACAGATGGGGGTTCCTATGGTCCTCAGAACTCAGGGAGGAACGGGGAGATCCGCAGCTGCCCAACATTCGCAAAGTTTAGAAGGCTGGTTTCTGCAAGTGCCCGGATTACGCGTTGCCCTTCCTGGCACGGTGTCAGATGCCTACCATCTTTTGCGAGCGTCTCTCCGGCAGGCAGACCCCGTGGTGTTCATCGAGCACAAGGCGCTCTATGTGCAAAAAGGTAAACTTGATCCCACTCAGGCAGATGCGAATTGGGGACGTGCTGTCGTCAGGCGTCCAGGGGGGCATGTAACTGTGGTGACCTATTCTCGGATGTTAACCTACGCTTTAGCCGCAGCGGAGAATGTTGCCGGCCACGGAGTGGAAGCCGAAGTTATCGATCTACGAACGCTAAATCCTCTGGACTGGGAAACGGTAAGCGGCAGCGTGACCAAGACCGGCAGAGCGATTGTTGTTACCGAGGCTTGTCTGACCGGTGGGCCTGCGGCCGAAATCAGCGCTCGGATTCAAGAAGAGTGTTTTGATTTCCTGGAGGAACCCATCGTCCGTATCGCCGGAGAAGATGTGCCGATTCCAGTGGCGCCCGCTCTGGAGGCCAGATCGGTTCCGACCGTAGCGCTTATCACTGAGATTATCCGAAAGTTAGTTCGTTAAATAAAACCAAAATTTCACCACGGAGGCATGGAGAGCGCCGGTATCGCCGGGAACGCCGCGAACGAAAAACGCTCGCGGCGCTCCCGGCGTTCACGGCGCTGACGGCGTTCTCCATGCCTTTGTGGTGAAATCTCTTAGTTTTTAATGGGATGTCTGAAAAAAAACTAACACTCCCGCGCATGGGTGAAACCATGAATGAGGGGACGATCGTCGCGTGGTTGAAACAACCGGGTGAGCATTTCCGGAGAGGCGAAACCTTACTCGAAGTCGAGAGCGACAAGACAAACGTAGAGATTCCGGCCCTGGAAGATGGCGAGATGGTGCTACATCTGGCTTTAGCCGGAGAAAAAGTCGCAGTCGATTATCCGATCGCAGTGGTGCAGACGTTCGAGTTGAGCGCGTCGTCGTCCAAGGCCGCAGAGGCCCAACCGACTCTGAAAACGCAGGTGGCGCCGGAACCGGAAATACCAAGTAGTGAAGATCTACCACTGCCGGTGGCCGGGGCTAAGATTCGGGCTTCGCCGGCAGCCCGTCGTACGGCGAGAGAAATGGGAGTCAATTTGCCTGAGATCAAAGGCACAGGACCCAGGGGACGTGTCACCGGCACGGATGTTCGGCGGCATGCCACTCTCTCTGTAAAGCCGCCTAGGTCGATAGTTGCTGAATCCAGTGGGCAACCTCTGCGGTGGGGTACACCACAACGCGGTAGGTGTATCCTGCTTCACGGCTTTGCCGGTGATCCAACGACATGGCGCCGAACCGGTGAATTCCTGGCGGAACAAGGTTTTGAAGCGATCGCTTTTGAGCTGCCAGGGCATGGATCGCCGCCTATGATGGGACCGAGTTTAGACGAACTCGCTGCGGAAGTAATCTCTAGGTTGCCTAGCCCTCCAAATGGGAAGTTTCATTTAATCGGGCATTCGCTTGGTGGAGCCTTTGCGATTCTGATTGCTGCTCGAGACCCCGGACGGGTCGCCTCATTGACGTTGCTAGCGCCAATTGGAATTGGAACCTATATCAACCAATCGTTTCTGGACGGAATTGTCTCCGCCCGCACAATCGAAACTTTAGAGCGCGAGCTACGAAAAACCACTGGTCGTCCGCTTTCCTACGCCACATCAGCGCTCGCCGCCATGCTAGAATCCCGGCGAGCGGATGAGCTGAAGGCGATTGGTCAAATGATGGCGCTGGATGGAGTGCAGCAACTTTTCCTGGTGCCGGAGCTCGAGAAGATCACCGTCCCGGCGAGGGTCTTCTTCGGTCGCCAAGACAAGATCTTAAATTGGCAAGACGCTCTTTCTTTACCGGGAAGAATCGCTCTACACCTTTTCGACACGGGCCACATGCCGCATTGGGAAGACCCGACAGCAGTCCTGCCGGTTCTGGCAGGGTTTCCGGTTTGCAGTTAGCAGTTGGCGGTTTCTGAGGCGCGAAGAGTTCAGCCTGCAGCGTGGCAATGTGTTGGGGTCAGCGCACACGTGGGGCTCCGCTGCTGGATGGGACCTATAGGACTCATGGGACCAATATGTTCGGACCTATAAGTCCTATCCGACACCGGAGCCCCACGTGTGCGCTGACCCCAACACATTGCCACGCCCCACGCTACCTTTTATCGTCGCTTTACTTTTGCGGTGCTTTCGCGGACAACGAGTTCCGGACTCAAAACCTGAAGAGCCGCGTCAACGGATTCTCGATTGATCATGCGGAGCAAGGTTTTCACGCAGTATTCGCCTTCCGCCACAAAATCGTGATGGACCGTCGTGAGAGGCGGCTCAAAAAAGCGGGACTCAGGCACGTCATCGTAGCCGACAATCGAGATCTGATGAGGAACCCGGATTTTATTAGCGTGCAACGCTCGTAATGCGCCCAATGCCATATGGTCGTTGCAGGCGACGATGGCCGTAAACGCCGGTGTACCGGAACTGAGTAATCGTGTGGCAGCTTCGAAACCGCTCTGGGTGCTCCAATCTCCTTGAACATGGGGACCGGGCTGCCGGCCCGCCTTTTTTATGGTGGTGTGCCAAGCTCGATATCTTTCTTTGGCAGCCGGCCAGTCTGGTGGGCCGCTAATATAGGCGATGTGTTGGTGCCCCAATTCGAGTAAATGTCGAGTAGCCAGCCGAACCCCGTGGAATTCGTCGACCACAATAGCTGGTATCTCGTCACCAACGCGGTTTCCGACCGTCACGAAAGGCACTCCATGGCAATGTTCATGGACGGCAGCAATCCAACCCTCAAAACGAACGCCGATCACGAGGCCATCGACTTGCTGTTCGCAGAGGTCATCAATCGCTGCTAATAATTCAGCTTCGCCAGGGTCCTCAACCCCTGAAAAGATCAGATTGTAGCCCTGGCGCTTTGCGGTTTCTTCGATGCTAACCATGACCTGGGCTGGGCCGTAGTAGGTCATATGGCTGCCGATCATCCCGATGAGGCTGGAGCGCCGGGTGGCCAAGCGCCGAGCTGCCAGGTTTGGCCGATAGTTCAAATCCGCGATCGCTTTAAGAACAATGACCCGGGTTTTCTCGGCAACGAGAGGACTACCATTAACGACACGGGAAACCGTTTGATAGGAGACACCGCAACGAGCGGCTACGTCGTCGAGAGTAGCAGGCTGAGATTGAGCCCGGACGCGCTTGGGGAGCGCGTCTCGCTTCCGCCGGCGCCGAGCTACGGCGCGACCCCGCGAGGTGGGACGAGATCGACTCGGTGCGAACCGTGGTTTCATTGGGTAATACTATCTTCTTAGAGCGAGAGGAGGGCGACGCCAGCAAAAAATGTGGGCGTTCACAAAATAACTTGCTTCTCACCCCCTTTTGCATTGGATTGTGGGCGCCGTACTTCGGTCCCATTCCCCTATGAACAACTCCATTGTTTGGCGTTCCTTTCTGCCTTCCCCCGCTTGTCGAAGCGCCCGGCATTTCCTGCTTTGGGCGGTCGCGGGGTCCGTCTGTTTATTCCTTCCCTCTCTTAAGGCTCAATCCACCTATCAAGAGCCGGACTACAGCAAAATAAAACCCGAGAGCGGGCCGATAACGCTCGAAGTCTGGACTTGGGTCGTTGGGTTAGATAAGGCGGCCCAACTTTTCGAGCAGGCATATCCCGACATCAAAGTACATGTTAACAACGTCGGGGCGGGTCCGACCGAGTATCAGAAATTGCAAACCGCGATCAAGGCTGGTTCCGGAGGACCCGATGTTGCCCAGATCGAATACGACTTCCTGCCCTCGTTCATCGCGACCGACGGGTTGACGGATTTGTCCAAATACGGCGCCGAAGAGGCGAAGTCTTTCTTTGTACCTTGGACTTGGGGTCAAATATCTCCAGATGGAAAAGCGGTTTTCGGAATTCCGCAGGACAGCGGCCCGATGGCTTTTCTGTATAACAAAAAGATTTTCGATCAGTACGGGTTGAGCGTGCCTACGACCTGGGATGAGTTCGCCCAGCAAGCGGAGAAACTGGCCAAGGCCAGCGACGGTAAAGTGAAACTGGTCGATTTCGTGCCCACGCAGGCCCCCTGGTTTATCGGCCTCGCTTGGGCGAACGGCGCGCAGCTATTCAAAGCGCAGGGGGACAGTTGGACCCAATCGCTGAATAGTCCGGAGTGCCAGAAGGTGCTCGATTTCTGGGCTGACCTTATTAGGAAGAAATACGTCGCCACGATCCCGGATTTCACGGCCGAATTCTACAACGCGGTTGGCTCCGGCCAAATTGCCGCGTCTATCGAAGCGGCTTGGGGACCCGGCGTATTAGCTGCTTCTTTGAATGATAAAACTTCCGGCGAATGGCGCGTTGCACCGTTGCCCCAGTGGAGCAAGGGTCAACCGTTTCGGTCCGGTAACTGGGGCGGGAGCTGTGATGCGGTCCTCAAGCAATCTAAACATCCCAACGCGGCCACGCTGTTCTGTGTTTGGCTGAATTGTGCGAAAGGGGCGGTCCTCAACAACTGGAATAGTTACGGGATCTTTCCAGCAGGACTGTCTGGTCTCGGCTCACCAGATCTCAATCAATCGGACAAAAATCCGAGCAAATTTTGCGGAGGTCAGAATGTAGCTCAGGTCTACGTCGACGCTTCTAAGGCGGTCAATGTTGATTTCCCCTGGTCTCCCTGGTTTGCCTTTGTAAACGATGATTACAATAAACAGATCGCGGCGCTAATTAGCGGTGCGATGACGCCAAAACAAGCTCTCGACGCTTGGCAAAGCGATTCTCTTAAGACTGCCACGGGCGACGGTTACGACGTTAAAGCGAAATAACGATGCGCCGATACCGTAAAACCGCTTTCCTTTTTCTGGCGCCGTTTCTCACGGTGTTTATCGCCTTCTATTTGGCGCCGGTCGGTTATGCGTTGTATCTCAGCCTGTTTGTTAAGAAAAGGATCGGAATTGGCCCACCGAAGGAAGTATTCGGCGGGCTGGCCAACTATATCCGGGCCGTTCAGGACACTGATTTTCTGAACGGTCTGAAAAATATGTTTGTTTTCGGGGTCGTCCAAGTTCCGATCATGTTAGGGCTCGCGATTTTGCTGGCGCTGCTGTTGCACCAATCTCGCGGCCCTTTCATGAAGGCATGCCGGACGGCCTTTTTTATGCCGTACGGAATACCGACTGCTATCGGCGCTATGGTGTGGGGTTATCTGTACTCGGCAAATCTTTCTCCATTCAACCAAATTCTCAAAGCGTGGCATCAAGGTACGATTGATTTCCTGTCGCCGGCTATCGTGCTCTTTTCCATTGCCAATATCGTGACCTGGACCTGGACGGGATATAATATGATCACGCTGTTCGCTGCTCTCCAAAATATCCCGCAAGATCTCTATGAGGCTGCCCGCGTGGATGGAGCCAAGACTTGGGACATCGTACGCAGGATTCAAATTCCTCTGCTTTTACCCACGCTGCAGATTCTCTTCATTTTCTCGATAATCGGCACCTCGCAGCTTTTCACGGAAGCTTTCGTTCTGCGACCTCTAGGATATTTGGCAGATAACATTACGCCCAATCTTTACCTTTATTTAACTGCCGCTCGTGATGCCAACTACTCCTACGCGGGGGCGTTAGCGATTCTATTGGCGTTATTGATTTTTGTTATTAGCGGTCCGTTCCTGCGCCGGGTCGCTTCCAGATAACCTGCCCAGACCTCTATGTCGACCGAACCGGTATCTGTAAAGAGTGTATCCCGCACTGCGTTTTGGAGGTCTCAAGCCTCGCCTGGAGTCGGGCAGCCCGTTACTCCCGAGCGTAAACGAGGAGCTTCTAGGGGAGCCGTCGGGCGCTACATCGTTCTCATAGCATTCTTGCTCTATTGCATATTACCGGCCGCCTGGATTATCTCGGCGATGACCAAAGACAATGGTCAGATTTTTACTACCTTCGGTTTGTGGTTTTCCTATCCCTTTCATCTTTTTGAAAACCTGTCGGGCCTGGTTACGTATCAGGATGGGATTTTTGTGCGTTGGTTTGGTAATTCGCTGATTTATGCGGGGTCTATTTCTTTCGGCAGCACCCTAATCTGCGCGTTAGGAGGTTACGCTTTTTCCAAGTACGACTTCCCGGGCAAAAAGTTTCTGTTTAACTTTATTTTAGGAACGATCATGGTGCCTTCAACCGCGCTCGTACTACCTCTTTTCCTGATGCTGAACAAGATCGGTATGGTCAATACGATGTGGGGAGTGATCCTGCCGAGCTTGGTGAATCCGTTCGGTCTTTATCTGATGAAGGTTTTTTGGGATTCGTCGCTGCCTAACGAATTAATTGAAGCGTCCCGCTTGGAAGGAGCGAACGAACTTCAAATTTTTTGGAGGATCGGTGTCCCTCTTATGCAAACGGGATTGGTAACCGTCGCGTTATTAGCGTTCGTCGGCGCCTGGAACAATTTCTTTCTCCCGTTAATCGTCTTAAGCGAAGAAAAACTCTATCCGCTCACACTTGGGCTGAATGTATGGAACAGCGTCACCGCAGGGGCCGGTGGAAAACCGATCTACAATCTGATTGCCATGGGCTCGTTCGTCAGCGTGTTACCGCTACTAATCGCCTTTGTGGTTTTGGGTAAGTATTGGCGCGGAGGACTGACGGCTGGAGCAACGAAAGGGTAGGAGTTCAGAAGTTCAGGAGTTGCAGGAGTTCAGAATGGAAATCCAAGGGAACAGAAAATTGGGGACAAGACCCGCCAACTCTCTCGACCTCCTGAACCGCCCGTCTCCTCGATCGCCGGCCCTCCTGAACTCCTGAACTCCTGAACTTCTGCAACTCCTGAACTCCTTATGAAGACGTATTGCTACAACACCTTCCTCTACGGCGTGGTTTATTATCCGGAACAATGGCCGGAAGAACGTTGGGACTCGGATCTGTCGCGGATCGCGGAGACCGGCATGAATGTGGTGAGGATGGGTGAGGGCGCTTGGAGCGTTTGGGAACCGGAGGAAGGCAATTATCAGTTCGGCATGTTCGATCGCGCGCTTGCTCTGTGCCAGAAGCACGGACTGAAAGCGGTCATGGGGACGCCGACCTATACTCCGCCGGCGTGGCTAACCGAACGTTACCCGGAAGTTTTACGGGCGAGTTTTGGCGGTACCAGTTTAGTGCACGGTTCGCGACGGCATTACAATTACACGTCGCCTGTCTATCGAGCGAAGTCGGAAGCCGTCACTGACGCGTTAGCGCGTCATTATCGGGAGCATCCCGCCGTGATCGGATGGCAGATCGACAACGAGCTCAATTGTCACCTCGACACCAGCTTTGCCCAGAGCGATCACGAGGCGTTTCGAGTTTGGTGCAGAGAACGGTATCAAACTCTCGACAATTTGAATAATGCTTGGGGGACCGCATTCTGGTCGCAAACCTACACTGATTGGGAACAGATTTGGTTGCCGCGGCCAACGGTTACGTATCACAATCCAAATCTGCTGCTCGATTTTTATCGGTTTACGTCTGAGATAACGATTCGTTTTGGCGCCAGACAATATCAGATCATCAAGGAGATCGCGCCGCACCAGTTCGTTACTCACAACGCGTTCCAGAGCATGACGAATGTCGACCTGTCCGCTTTTGTGCGGGAAGCAGTCGATTTTGTTTCTTACGATTCCTACCCCGAATTCAAAGTGTGCGATCCCGGTTTATCAGCCGAGTTTCGCGACCGAAGCGAATCGAGGCTGCTATCTCGGATGCGTGGCGTTTCAGGCAAATTTATGGTGTTAGAGCAGCAGTCAGGTCCGAGCGGTCAAATCGGCGGGATCCTGAACGGGAATCCGGACTATCTACATCCTACGCCTAAGCCGGGACAAATGCGTCTTTGGTGCTGGAACTCGATTGCGAATGGAGCCGACGGCCTGCTGTATTTTCGTTGGCGTTCGCTACCATACGGATCGGAAGCTCATTGGAACGGCTTGCTGTATCACGATGAACGGAATACCTGGCGCTTGGAGGAAGCCAAACGCCTTGGTGAAGAGATCAAACGATTGGGTGCTACGCTCATGAGTACCCGATGTGTCTCCCAGGCAGCGATCCTTTACGATTTCGATAACGAATCGCATGCGCGCATCGAACGAATGACCGGAAAATTTCGAGAGAGCAACGAGCTAGCGGTCTATCGAGTGCTTTCGGAACGGCATCTCTCCGTTGATGTCCGTGCGCTATCCACCAGCGAAACCGGTGCGGATTTGGCTGGATATAAGATCGTTTTCTTTCCGCATGCCCATATTCTGACGGCTACCGATGTGAAGCCTCTGCGAGAATATGTCGAGAACGGTGGGACCTTAGTATTCGGCTGTTGGAGCGGTTATCGCAATCGCCTTCATTGGTGTTACAGCGGCGATGACAAAGCCTTTTATGAAGACTTAGCCGGTGTTCGGGTCGCTGATTTCACCGCGGCAACTCCAGGGGAGACTTCCACACTGCGTTTTGAACATTCCGGCACGATGGTTCCCGCGCCCATCTTCAACGAGATACTGGCTGCGACTGGTGACAACGTCACGACGCTTGCGTCTTACCAGTCGGACTACTATGCGGGACAACCTGGAGTTACAGTGAACCAGAAAGGCGCCGGTCGGGTAGTTCACTTCGGGACATTCTTTACGCCCGAGAATGCAGCGTCTTTGTTGGATGCGTTAGGGATTCAAGATCCGCTAACTGCAAAGGCCGAAGTTCCGCCCGCGATTCAGGCCACCCAACGATCGAATGGTAAAGAGGAGTTCTGCTTCTTTCTGAATTTCACGAACAAGAACCAACCAGTGAGGTTTAGAGAGACCGCGTTTGACCTGCTTGAGGAGCAGAAGCTGAATGGGCGGATCGACATTCCGCCTTACGGAGTGCGGTTTGTTAGGTGGTAGAGAAGGGAGGGCGCGCGTCCTCGCGCGCCGCGAAGACGTTGCAGACCTAGCGACGTATTTAAGCTATCAGCCACAATCACACGCCGAGCTTAGCGAAAAACGGATCGCGGGGACGCGATCCCTCCCTGCGCATTCGAGTTGACGCTAACCAGTTTGCGGTCGTCTCTTTACGGCAGTTTTTCGAAGATTTTATTCATGAGCACGGATCATTCTTGGAGTCTTACTGGTAAATTCGCGGTGGTAACAGGCGGGTCGAAAGGGATTGGGTTAGCGACGGTCTCAGAGTTGCTGCAACACGGCGCTTCTGTGCTTTCGGTAGCTCGTGACAGCGGAACATTGGCGGCTTCGGTTCAAGATTGGCAGAAGGAGGGGCTACCGGTATCGACCGTGGCAGCGGACGTCAGCACTCAGCAGGGGCGATCGCAGCTTTTGGCTGCCGCGGAACAAGCTAAACGCATCGATGTTCTCGTTGCTAACGTCGGCACGAACATCCGCAAAGGGATCGAGGACTACACGCCGGAGGAGGTTCTCCACATCTTCAACACCAATTTGATCTCTTCAATCGAACTGGTTCGAGAAGCGCTCCCGTTGCTGAAAGCCGGCACCGATAGTTCGGTTGTTCTGGTTGGATCGATTGCCGGCCTTAACACCGTGCGAACAGGAATTCCTTACGGTGCTACCAAAGCGGCATTGAACCAGGTAACTCGTGGACTCGCCGTAGAATGGGCCAAACATAAGATCCGCGTTAACTTGGTTGCCCCCGGGTTTATTGCTACCCCGCTCACCGCGAATCTGTTGGCGAATGAAGAGTTCATGACCTACGCCCGAACTCGGATCCCAATGGAGCGGCCCGGTCAGCCCGGCGAAATCGCGACGATGATCGCCTTTTTGGCGATGCCGGCCTCAAGCTACGTCACCGGCCAAATCTTCGTGGCGGACGGCGGTGCGTCGTCCTTTCTGATTTGAGGTGGCGAGTCACACTGGAGGAGAGCCGCTTTGGATCGCACCCAATGGGACCCGCTCGGTTTCTCCCGAGCCCTGCATGGCCGCAAATTTTGTTAAACAGGCGGCTCCCGCGAACGACTCAACGCGTGGTTTGTCTCTTGGTGCCTGGATAGATCATTCGAACCGAACGCTGGAACAAACATCGCGCTGGGTAATTCGCGGGAGCCGCTTGTTTAACCCGATGTCTTAAGATTCCTCGCATTGGGAAGAATACGCGAGGTTATTGCACACGTGCTAAAGCGGCTCCCCTCCAGTCCACTGCTACACCGCTCTCTCCTACCGCCGAGATTCTAGCCCTTCGCGGCGTCGTCAGGCCGCGCTTTCCACGCGAATCGTCGGACTAACTTCTACAGGGAAGTTTACCGAATTCGCAATGAAACAGAGCGCATGAGCCCGTTCGTGTAACTCGTGAGCAGCCTTCAATCCGGCCTCCGAAGTAATCACGATCTCCGGATGCAACACGACCTTGGTAAATCTACCGGCGCCATTGGCCGCGATTTCCATTTCTCCCTCCGCGGCGTCGGTGTAATGCGTGCAGATGATCTTTTGGTCCGAGCAAAGATGCAGGTACCAAAGCATATGGCACGCAGATAACGACGCCAGTAGCAGATCTTCAGGGTTATAACGAGCGGCATCACCACGGAATTTAGGATCAGACGAACCCAGCAGAACCGGCTTTTGAGGAATCCGGACCTCGTAAGCCCTTTCATAGTCGCGGTAACCGGAGGTTCCTTTGCCGGTGTTGCCAGTCCAGACGGTCGTCAGTGAGTAATGGTGGGAAGGCATAGGAGCAATTACAGATGACAAATTGCGAATGACAAATGACAAATTGGACGGCGCCGAACCCGGCATACGGCTGGAGGGGAGCCGCTCCAAACTGTTGCGATAGAAGGAATATATTCGGGGTTGAAAGCTAGCGCGGCCGCTAGATTCGGCTAACAGACGGCTCCCCTCATAGGGTGGGGCGAGGCTCCCGAACGGCCTGATCTTCTTGCAGCGCCGGGTGTGATCGATAACTGCAAATGAGAATAGACCTACAATCGCGCCGAGCCGGTCGTGGGACATGCCACCATAATCGGCGAGCTCATACTATATACCGCGGCTCGGCGAACGCCGTGGCCTCAAACAGTCCGAGGACGACCAACCGCGTGCAGCGCTGCGTGAATCTTTAGGTCGTTTGGGAGCCTCACCCCCTATGGTGTTGTCAAGCTACCCAGCGTGTTTTAGCGGTTTTTCATGTTTGTAGAGGCAACGGAGTTGCCAAAAATATCAGGTTGAGATTCGAGCCAGTTTGCGAGCCTTGGACGTTTCCTCTTGTGGCTCAAGTCCTCAGCTCGAGTGGGACAAGGCAGCCTCCTATCCGGCATGTCAGGTGTGACAGCGCAAGATGCTAGATACGCATCGCTCAAGAGGAACGAGCGCGCTCAATCTACCAACGAGCTTTAAAAGGCCCAGGGGCGAGCACGAGCGCACGCCGTTCCAA
>JAFAHI010000299.1 GCA_019237325.1 Verrucomicrobiota bacterium
GGGATGCCGTGCTGTACGGAACCGGTGACCGGGCGCTTCAATTCAAGTTCGGAAGCCGAGACGTTGAAAAACCTTTCGAAGGTGTTTTGGCTCAGCTCGAGCAACTGAGAAGAAACACCGAAAGCGAGTTCACTCGCGCACGCTTAAAAAGTTTCCAAGGCAGACGGCCTTGCGACGTTTGTAAGGGCGCCCGGTTACGCCCGGAAATCCTGGCTGTCACGATCGAGAACTCAAAGGGTGTTGAGGTCAACATCCACCAATTTTGCCAGCTAACGATCGAAAATTCATTGGGCTTCCTGGCAGAGATCGCGCTTTCTAAGCATCAGAAGCACGTAGCAGCTGAAGTGCTCAGGGAGATCACTGCCCGGTTACGTTTTCTGGCTGAGGTCGGCCTTGGGTACCTGACTTTGAATCGGGAGAGCGGGACACTTTCCGGGGGTGAAGCTCAGCGTATCCGGTTAGGCACCCAGATCGGGTCCGGACTGGCCGGTGTTCTATATGTATTAGATGAGCCCAGCATCGGTCTCCATCAACGCGACAACGATCGCCTGATCCAGACGCTGAAACGGCTTCGGGACATGGGCAATACCGTGGTTGTGGTTGAACACGACGAAGATACGATTCGAGCTGCCGACTACGTCATTGATCTCGGGCCAGGGGCCGGGCCCCGTGGAGGTCAGATCGTCGCCGCTGGTTCGGTTGCAGATATCGAATCGAGCGAAGAATCTCTCACCGGCCAATACCTTAAAGGAGCACTGCAGATACCGGTGCCGCGATCCCGGGTGCAGCCCCGCGGAACACTATACAATCGAGGCCGGCTGCCGGAGCCTGGGACGGAAGGCTGGCTGACGGTAACAGGCGCCCGGGAAAACAACCTTCGAGACCTCACCATCTCGTTTCCTTTAGGCTGTTTGGTGTGCGTAACCGGTGTATCAGGCAGCGGTAAATCGACTCTGGTGGACGACATCCTCCGACGCGCCCTGTTCCGGCACTTTTACCAATCCAAAGATAAGCCCGGTGCACACGATCGCCTTCTCGGGTTGGATCAAGTCGACAAGGCGATCGTCATCGACCAAAGCCCAATTGGTCGTACGCCGCGCTCGAATGCAGCGACTTACTCGGGAGCGTTTGGTCCAATCCGTGAGCTGTTCAGCCAATTACCGGCTGCCCGAATCCGCGGTTACGATAGCGGGCGGTTCAGCTTTAATCTGAAGGGCGGCCGCTGCGAGAATTGCCAGGGGGACGGCGTGATCAAAATCGAGATGCATTTTCTCGCCGATGTCTACGTCGAATGCGAGATCTGCCGTGGGGCCCGCTACAACCGGGAGACGTTGGAAATTACGTATCGGGGAAAGAACATCGCGGACATCCTGTCGATGTCGGTGGACGAGGCAGCCAGGTTTTTCCGCAACGTGCCGGCGATCTACGACCGGTTGGAACCACTGGTGGATGTCGGCCTGGGCTACCTGTCGCTGGGACAATCGGGCACACAAATTTCCGGAGGCGAAGCCCAACGGGTGAAACTGGCGGCCGAGCTCGCAAAGAAAGCGACTGGACGCACGATGTATATCCTGGATGAGCCGACGACCGGTCTTCATTTCGCAGATATCCGCCAGCTGCTGGATGTCCTAATAAAGCTTCGGAACCAAGGAAATACTTTGATCGTCATTGAGCATAACCTCGAGGTGATTAAAACCGCGGATTGGGTCATCGACTTGGGGCCAGAGGGCGGTGTTAACGGCGGAATGGTCGTCGCTCAAGGTCCGCCAGAGTACATTGCGGAAGTCGAAGCCAGCCACACGGGGCGGTATTTGCGGAGAATGTTCGAATGCGCGGGATCGTGAAGCGAAGGGGAACAGACCCGATTTGCCCACGTGGGCAAATCGCCCACGACCTGGAGGGGAGCCGCTTTGTAAGTTGGCAGCTCTGTGATTCGGCAGCAGGCGGCTCCCGAGAACGTTTCAGCGCGGTGCAGTTCTATGAGCGGTATGTGAATCAAGGGCCATCGGAACAGAGTCGCAGGGAAAAAACATTACGCTGGGTAATTCGCGGGAGCCGCTTGCTGCCACCCCATAGAACTGCCCAATTGAAAAGCGGCTCCCCTCCAGGCGCTGGGCATGCGACGCCACGACTACGAACGATGCTCGCCTGCATTCTTCTTTCTCTCATTCTTCTTCCCGTCATGGCTTCGGCGGATTTGTACGAAGAAGCGGTCAGGGCGGACCAAGAAGGAATTCCTGAGGTTAGTATCCAAAAGCTCCGCGACTATCTTTCTGGGCCTGGCGCCGAGCACGTGGCCGAAGCTAAGCTATTGTTAGCTAAATGTTTGTTGGCCACTAATCAGCCGGCGGCGGCTCTGCAGGTTTTGGATCCACAAGCTTTGAGTTCGATCGCAGGCCACAGCCTGAGCGCTGAGGCACTACTGCGTTCCGGTCGATGGGCCGAGGCCGAAACCATGTGGTCGGAGATTGTGAAGGATCCAAATGCCGGCGATATCGTCGAAGCCCGGCTTGGTCTCGCAGAGGCGCAACAACAATTGGGCGCTAGTCACGAGGCTTTGCAGACGCTGGCCCCACTAATCAAGGATCAAAGCTTGACCGATGCCAGACCATTCTTAATGGCGGCAGAATTGGAATTGCAACTGTCTGATTTTAAAGGAGCTCAAGATCTGCTGGCCAAGGTCAACCATCCCGACCGGTTTCAAGCGGCCCAAAAAGAAGCGCTCTCCGGCCGACTTTCGTTAGTGACCGGAGACCTGGACGCCGCCGAGAAAAGCTTTCAACAAGTCTTAACATTTGCATCAGGACAAGGTTCGCGCGTCGCAACCATCGCGCGACTCGGGTTAGCAAACACTTACATCGCACGAAAAGAGTACGAAGAAGCCGAATCGATCGTCGAAAAAATCATCGGTGAGCAAGCCCAAACTGAAAATCTACCAGACCTTTTTCAGGCTCTATATTCAATCTATCTGCTCGAACAAACCCCTTCATTGGCCGATCTGACCCGCTGGGCGCAGGAAGACCCGAAACAGGTAGGCTCAGATAGACCAGTATTGGCCCAATTTTACCTCGGCAAGCTCGAGCTCAAGATCGGCTCGCGCACGAACGGGCTGAACTTGCTCAGACAATTCATTACAGATCACGCCAGCCATCCGCTGGCCAGCGCGGCGGTCATCGCGCTGGCTCAGCAATTGAATGCGGATGGAAATTTCGGGGAGGCAGTCGGGATCGCTAGGCAATGGCTGGCAGCGAATAGCGACGCTAGCCCCGCCGACCGAGACGGCGTTCAGGAAGTTCTCGCTAGTGCTTTAGTCCAGGAAAAAAATTTCGCTTCCGCTTTCGACCTGTACACACAGCTCAGTCGGGAACCCACGTCCAAACAGGGCCGCTTTTTGTATAATGCCGCCGTCTGTGCCTTGCGCTTGGGCGACGAAACCCTTTATCAGCAATCCGCCGACGCATTAGCGCGCCTATCTAACACTGAATCCGAACGCGCAGCGCTTGAGTTCGAAAAGGCAATGCTGGAAGCCAAAACCGGCAGCGCAATGGCGGAAAAAAGCTTGCGCCAATTTCTGATCGATTTTCCAGACGACCCTCATCGATCTCGAGCTCATCTAGCCTTGGCTGAAATCGCTTTCACGCAATCGCCTTCAAATCGCAGCCAGTTAAAATCTGAACTGACCCAGGTATCTACTGACGATAGCGCGACTCAAGAAGAGAAAGCGCGACTCGAATTTTTTGCGGCCGCCGATGACGCCAGTCAACCGATCGCCACCGTATCTCGGCTAGCTCAAGATTTTATTCAAAAATATCCGCACTCCCATTTCAGACCGGAGATACGAATCAAGCTGGGAGAAGTCTATTTCCGTCAAGACGACTATCCAAACGCCCAGACGCAGTTTGAGCTGGTCTCCGAAGAAGACCCTGATTCGCCGCTGCTGGAGACCGCTTTATTTCTGGCCGGGGAAGCGGCTCGAAAGAGCTTGAACTCTTCGTCGATGGATCACGCAGTCGAGCTTTTTGAGGACGTTTACAAACTTAACGGTCCACTTCGCTTCCGAGCACGCCTGGAACAGGCGTTAACTAAGAGACAAGCCTTGCAGGATCGGGAAGCGATTGTTCTGCTGAATGATCTCGTAAACCAGAACATTCCTACCGATATCCGGTGCGAGGCCATGGATGCCAAGGGAGACGCGGAGTTCACTTTAGGATCGAAAGACGAAACCGAGTACCGGGAAGCCATCAAGACGTTCGACTCACTGGCGGCGCTGGAAGGCGTTTCGGCGGTCTGCCGGCAGAGTGCCCTATATAAGAAGGCCAAATGCTACGAGAAAATCGGTCAATGGGATGAGGCTTTAGCCGCCTATTATGACGTCCTAAGCATTGACTACGGGGCCCCTGGCGAGATCTGGTATTTTCGGGCCGGATTCGACGCGGCCCAAATTTTGGAGTCCAAAAAGTCTTGGGCATCCGCTGCAGCTATTTATCAAAAACTGGCCGCAACTCCCAGTAGTCGAGCGGAAGAAGCTAAGAATCGCCTCACCCGGTTGCGCCTGGAGCATTTTCTTTGGCCGGAGTAACCCAAGCAGTGAGAAGTGAGAGGTGAGAAGTGAGAAGTGATTGGTGAAGATCGGTAGCTCCGTAGCAATCGTCCATTACCAATCCATTCGACGCCGCGAGCTTACTTCCCGCACCTTTCACCTTTCACGTCTCACTTCTCACCAATGCTAGTCACCTGGATCCGCCGTAACGGTTTTGTTCTTGGGCTATTCGCAGTGGTCGTCATTGCTTTCCTTTTCCCCGAGCCAGGCTCACGAAATGGGTGGCTACACCCTGAATTAATTAGCAATTTCGGAATCGCGTTGATTCTGTTTCTACAGGGGCTCTCGATGCCTCTAGAGAAGGTTAAGCGCGGTGCGGGAAACTGGCGGCTGCACGTAATTATTCAGAGTTTTACGTTTGTCGTCTTTCCGATTGTCGGTCTCGGTTTTCAACTGGTCGAGCCGCATGTTTGGGCCAACGAACCCCAAGGAATTCAACAAGGTTTTCTTTACCTGTGTGTCTTGCCTTCCACGGTATCAACCTCTGTGGTCCTAACTTCGGTCGCACGAGGAAATACTGCGGCTGCCATCCTTAGCGCTGCGTTTTCGAATATCGCCGGTGTCGTCCTGACACCCTTGTTGGTGAGCTTCCTGATGCAGGCCACCGGCCAATCTGGACCAATCGGTCCTCTTCTACTTCAGATTACCTGTTTGACGCTGCTTCCATTTGCCGTCGGCGTTGGCCTTCGACATTTTATCCAGGCTTGGATCGATGCTAACAAGAGCTGGGTTAATCTGATTAGTAATTCTGTTATCCTATTTATCGTCTATACCGCCTTCTGCGATTCGGTGAACGAAAGAATCTGGGATAAATACGGCGTCGTCCTGACGGTGGGAGTACTTCTATCTGTCGCTCTTCTTTTCGGAATCATGTCGCTCTTGATTTATCTCACTTCCCTAGCAGCGAAGTTGAACCGGGAAGATTGGATTGCCGTTTACTTTTGTTCGGTGAAGAAAACGCTCGCCATGGGGGTCCCACTAGCGATCCTGATTTTCGGCTCTCGGGCGGATCTGAGTTTGATTCTTTTGCCGATCATGTTTTATCACCCGTTCCAGTTGTTCGTGAACGGCCTGCTCGCTAACAGATGGGCGCGGGAGCTAAGGGCGTGAGAAGTGATTGGTGATTGGTGATTGGTGGAACCTGGACCATCACCCCGACAGAGGGGCGTTGCATTCCGGGTTGCAGTTCGCAGGGGTGTCGACGCCTCGAATCGTGTTCAGCCATTAAGTTCGAATAGATGCGACGCCCGGGATTCAGGCGATGTTCAACCCTTTTGGGTGGGAACACCCGACGACCGTGG
>JAFAHI010000325.1 GCA_019237325.1 Verrucomicrobiota bacterium
TCAGGAGTTCAGGAGTTCAGGAGTTCAGGAGTTCAGGAGTTCAGGAGTTCAGGAGTTCAGGAGTTCAGGAGTTCAGGAGTTCAGGAGTTCAGGATGGGGCGGATCAGAAAATTGCAAGATGAAAAGGGCGTTTCTGAGAGGTTGACCTCGGAATAAGCCAGCCTTGCGCAGCGTGCTCCTGAACTTCTGAACTCCTCGAACTCCTAAACTCCTTTCATATATTCTCACTGGTGTAGATGTTGAAGGGAACGACGACAGATTGTTTCCTGGCGGACGGCGCCTTTTTCAGGTCGGCCAACATTTTGAGAGCGGAACGGGCGAGCTCAGGGAGATCGTGCGCCAGCACCAGATCGATGGTACCCGCGCTCAGACCGGCGCGCGTAACTGGTGTTAACTCGTGACACACATAACTGACTTTTCGGGAAGGTTTAATTTCTTCGATCGCCCGGAGCACGCCGCTGGCGCCGCCACCCACGTTATAGATGCCAGTCAATTCGTCGGTCGTCCGCAAGAGTTCGAGTGTCTGTTGATAAGCGATCTCGGGATCATCCATGCACACCGAGGGCTCGAGCACTTTGAA
Organism: Verrucomicrobiota bacterium; assembly: GCA_019237325.1. Classification (GTDB taxonomy): domain Bacteria; phylum Verrucomicrobiota; class Verrucomicrobiia; order Chthoniobacterales; family JAFAMB01; genus JAFAVN01. The sequence continues at coordinate 581 of JAFAHI010000325.1, forward strand.
TTCGAGGCCCTTTTCCCGAAAATAACTCCGGAAGCCGATCTCGCGTTCTTCCTGTCCGATATAGTTATGGCTGCCAATCAAAACCCCGAGGTTACCGGGTCGGTCAGCACAACGTGCGATCGCCCAGGCCGCGCTTCGGCCGGCCATGCGATTATTGATCCCTGCGTAGCCTGCCAGTTTTGGCGATGAGAGGTCCGAGAGCAGAGCCACCACCGGAATCTGTTGCTCGGCAAGAAACTCGATGGCATCGGAAACCGGGTTGCTTTCAGTCGCCACCACCGCCACCGCGTCTACCTGTTCCCCCACCGAGCGCAACGTCTCCGCCACCTTTGGCGGTTCTAAATAATCGTCCATATGCTCGATGGTCACCTGGACGCCCGGCAAGGGGTCACGCTGAGCGCTCTGTTCCAGCTCCTCAGCGAGCTGTTGATAAAAAGAAGAGGCTCTTCTTTGGAGCAGAAAAACGCACTTTACTATTTCGGCAGAAGCCTCATCTGTTCGGACCCTCACTGGCACCGTAAACTGATAGCCAAGTGCTTGGGCAGCTGACTGCACCCGCAAGGCAGTCCCTCGGCGAACGGTTGTGCGCCCGTTGATGACACGATCGACAGTGGCCACGCTTAAGCGTGCTTTGTCGGCGATCTGGCGCACGGTGACCCTTCTCTTCACCAAGCTAGGAGGATTTCCAGGTAGGTCATCAAACATAGAAGTCTTAATCGCAGATATACGCAGACAATATTGATGTCAAGCAATCAGTAAATTGATGTAATTGATAGAATACAATCAGAGCTCGAGCGAACTTTGGTTTGGGCGATAAGGTTCAGTCGTTCCCGGAGGGAACCGTGCGACTTTGCCGCGAAGCGGCTATGCAGAACAGCCCAGGGCTTTAGCCCTGGGTCAGGTGTCTAGTAAAAGGTGCCTGGAAGTGGCACCTGATTGTAGGGCGCTGTTATTAATAACCGAACGAATAGCCTAAAGACGCGCCTCGGCCGCCATTTTCAGGGCGGATCGCGCTTCGCGTAACCCAGGGCTAAAGCCCTGGGCTGTTCTTTGTAGCCGCTTCGCGGCAAAAGGCCCGACAGGCATCGCTAGGGCAACTTGGGGTTCGCACCAAGCATTTCATCAGAAGTGAGGCGATTACATCAGAAGGCCTGATGATTCGTCCTTCGAGACGCTCAACCAGGCTACCGGTTTACCGCGACTGGCTTCCCTTTACGAGCCGCTCTTTTTTTGCCCGCACCCTGGGTGCTCTCCATTTGAACCTTATGGGCGCTGATGATGGCCGCGATGAGCCCAGGGAACCGGCGGTCAATTTCTGAGCATCGAGAAGTGTTGTGCATTTCCACGCCGCGGCGTTCAGCCCGAATCAAACCGGCTTCACGCAAGGCCTTAAAATGATGAGACAGGGTGGACTTGGGAATTTTCTTTTCCGTAACGTTCAGGAAAGTCGAACAGTTATGGGCATCGTCCGAGGCGGTCAGATCGGTAAAGATGGCGACGCGTACCGGATCGGACAAGGCGTGCAAGATGCCTTCGACGGTGATGTCTTCGATGGGGGGATGAAACAAAGGTCTCATACCGCCGGAACATAGAACGAGTTGACAGCTTGTTCAATAGTTCGTATTTGTTGTACTACAGTTCCAATATGCGGAACTATGGAACACAAGCAATCCAGCTAGAGCTTCTGAAACTAAATCTATGAGTAAGCTAAAAGGAAAAGTCGCAGTCGTTACCGGCGCATCTAAAGGCATCGGCGCTGGTATCGCCAAAGCCTTGGCCGCGGAAGGCGCCTCCGTCGTGGTCAATTATGCTTCCAGTAAAGCAGGTGCCGATGACGTCGTTGCCGCCATCAAAAAAGCCGGCGGGACCGCGGTCGCTGTACAAGGTGACGTGTCCAAAGCCGCTGACGCGCAGGGCATCATCGACGCGGCTATCAAGAACTACGGACGCCTCGATATCTTGGTTAACAATTCCGGAGTTTACGAATTCCAGCCGATCGAGGCCATCACCGAGGAACACTTCCATCGGATCTTCAATACTAACGTCCTGGGAGTGCTCCTCACGACTCAAGCTGCCGTCAAGCATCTGGGCGAGGGAGGTAGCATCATCAATATTGGTTCAGCTGCCAGCCGGGTGACCCCACCGACCTCGGCCGTCTACACCGGCACAAAAGGCGCTCTGGATGCCATTACTGGAGTGCTAGCCCGCGAGCTCGGTCCTAAGAAAATCCGGGTCAATAGCATCAATCCTGGAATGGTTGAGACTGAAGGCACCCACACAGGTGGTTTTATTGGCTCCGACTTAGAGAAAGCGTTGGTCGCGCAAACGCCCTTAGGCAGAATCGGACAAGCCTGGGACATTGCACCCATCGCGGTCTTTTTGGCGTCCGACGATGCTCAGTGGCTGACAGGCGAGCTAATTATTGCGTCGGGCGGCCTTCGTTAAATCGGCAAATCAAATGCTTCCGAGCAATAACTGACGGAGCAAAGCACCACGGATGCGAAAGGGCGATACGGCGATACGGCTATGCGGCGAAGGGCTGTGTTTGAGACGTGCAGACCGTCTAGGCAGCAAAGCTGTGACTCATTAAGGCCGGCGGCTGCCGGGCGAAGCCCTTGGAATGCCGATAACGGAATTCACGCCCGGGATCGCCCCTTCGCCCTGTCGCCGTATCACCGTGTCGCCGTGTCGCCCGTTTGCGGTTAGAAGTTTTTCTCCTTGGTGGAATTTCTGAGGAAATCTACGAAACAAGAGACTGTCGGGAGCGGAGCAGTCAATTGAGGTGTGATCAAACCGACCGACCGTTTCCAGCGATCTCCTTTTAGAGGAATTACTTTTATTCCGGGATACGCCTCCCAGCGACAGGCGTGTTCGGGTAGAACGGAAATAGCCTCAACTTCCTGCAGGCAGGATACGATTGCGTCGATCGAGTCAAATTCCGCCAGGATGTTCGGCTGAGCATCGCTGCCGTCCAATCCGGTATCGATGAGTTCTCTCGTGCAAAAACCGGTACGCAGTAGGACGAGGGGAAAACTTGTTATCTCGTCAAGACTCATGGATCGAGATTTTTTTGTCGGTAGCTTCACGTTAGCAATCACCACCAGATTTTCTACAAACAGTTCGAGCGTCTTTAGCGATTGTCGCTTCCGTTCCAAAAAGCCGATACCCAGGTCTAATTTCTCGTCGAGAAGTCTGCTCTCGAGTTCGCTGATATCGATGCTCTCGACTGAAAATTTGACCGCCGGATACTTTTTTAGGAATCGGCCGATCATCATCGGCAACCAAAAAATATTAACCGAATTTACAAAGCCAACGCGGATCTCGCCGGCGATTCGACCGGAGGATTCGGCTAGCAATTGAGCGCCGGCACTGATTTCGCGAAGCACTCGCTGGGCGGTTTTCTCAAAGACCCTACCGGCCGGCGTCAGACGGATTCCTTTGACCGATCGTTCGAAGAGCTTATTTCCTAACCGTTCCTCTAACTGAAAGATCGAATGAGAAAGAGCCGGCTGCGACACATTCAGTTGCCTGGCCGCGCGAGTAAAGCTCATGGCCTCAGATGTGGCCACAAAATAACGGATATGCCGGAGCTCAAGGTCGCTTGCTTCCATAAACCATGTCTATCACCAAGTTAAATTCTTTCGATTAGAATTTATGGACAGTTTCGTCGAATTCGTTTCCCAACTATGAATGAATCAGCGATTACGACCAGCGATGGTTGCCGTCTTGCCTACCGATTTGATGGGACCGTGGACAATCCCGTTCTACTCCTGTCGAATTCTATCGGCACCGACCTGACGATGTGGGATCCGCAAATTAAGGCTTTGGGTAAACACTTCCGCGTGCTGCGATACGATAGCCGAGGACACGGGAGTTCGGATGTGCCCGCCGGCCCCTATTCAATGGACCGGCTTGGGCGCGATGTGATTGAGCTACTCGATACGCTGAAACTCAGTCGGGTCCGCTTCCTTGGCCTGTCGCTAGGCGGGATGGCCGGTCAATGGCTGGGGATCCATGCTCCGGAAAGGATTGACCGGTTGATCTTAGCGAATACTTCGGCATACCTGGGACCAGCGGATCAATGGGAGGAACGTATCGCATCCGCCCTGAAAGCGGATCGCCAGGTTACCGCAGACCTGTTTCTCCGAAATTGGTTTCCACCTCAGCTTCTCGAAGAGAGCGGGTCGACGATCGCGAAGATTCGCGCAGTGCTACTGGCGACCAATCCACAAGGTTTTGCTGGTTCATACGCTGCAGTCCGGGACATGGACATGCGCCGAACCATCGCGCTGATCTCTGCCCCGACGCTCGTGATTGCAGGGCAGCACGATACGGTGACTCTTCCCAGTCATAGCGAATTGATTGCGGCGACTGTGCCGGGAGCAAAGCTCGTCGTTTTGCCGGTCGTGCATTTGTCGAACCTGGAAGCTCCGGATGCGTTTATGAACGCGGTGCTGGAATTTTTGCTTTGAGGGGACGGGGGAGGAGTGAGGAACCGGAGGCGTTGGACTAACTCAAAAACGCAACCGCGAATGGATTCGCCGCCGCTTCGCTATGGCGCAACGGGCTGCGAATAAACACGAATAAGAAAACAATCATTTGTGTCAATTCGCGTCCATTGGTAATCTTTGTAATCTGGCGGGCTAGGCAGGGGCCATTCTCATCCCGCGGAAGCGTTACCGCCTGATCGCAACCCCTGCTAACCGCTCGTTGGCGGAGGTTGACCCGCACTGGGCCTGCGACAGATGCTATTTGCTGCGTGGATCGTGGCCTTGACCATCCATTCGCGGTCCCTTCGAAAACCATGGCCAAGAGATCCGTCTTGGTGGAGGCTTAGGTGAACGCGGTGGCTAATGCCGGTCACGGGTTAGCGCACCCCGCTCAACCAGTCCGGAGCAAAACACATCGTATTTGGGAGCGCTTACCTTATGAGCAAACTCGGAACTCTACTGCTGTGGTTAACTTTAACTACTACCGGCCTCGCGGCGGAGCAATACACTCTGGATCCCGCTCATTCTCAGTTGACCTTTCGAGTCCGGCAATACGTTTCCGTAGTAACCGGAAAATTCACGGATTTTTCCGGAACGGTCACTTTCGATTCCGAGCACTGGGAGCGGTCGCACGTTGAAGCGACGATTTCGGTTAAGAGTATCGACACAGGCATTGCGACCCGGGATCATCACTTGCTGGCGCCAGATTTTTTCGACGCGGAAAAATATCCAACCATGACCTTCAGGAGTACTTCAGTGCATTTGACGGGGGAGCGGGTTGCTGAGGTACATGGCGACCTAACTATGCATGGTAAGACGTTGCCCGTGGTGATTCGGGTCGAGCTGCAGTCTCCGGCCAAGAGTGGTACTGATACGCTGGTCTGGACGGTTGGCACCCATTTGCGCCGAAGCGCATTCGGCCTGCGATGGAATCCCGTGATCGAGGCCACCAGCGGCATCAGCGACGAGATCGAGATCCAGATGCGCATCGTCACGCCGGCGCGGTGATCTGAGCGGTTTGCCGACTAAACGTTTTGGGCTTATTCAGATCCGTAGTATATTTTCGGCGGGGAAAAGAGTTGCTGTGGTATGCGAAGCACATTTTCCAGGTGGATCAGGAACTTTTCGCCAGCGGGAATCGGAGGCGGTCTTCATTGGCGGGCCGCGGGATCGCGATGCAAGCCAAACGTCCCGAACATTTCATTGTGGCAGTGTTCGGCGTCTCGACGGCTTGTTGTTCTACTCAGCCTTTTGATGTTGTTAACCGCGGCCCCGGCTCCCGCCAGTATTGACGATGCGATCGCTGCGGCACTGCAAACGGTCGGTGCGTACGCCAAACAAGGGTACGCGGTTCATGAAGAGGATGAATGGGGCGGCGATCTGGGAGTAAACGAATCGAAGGCGATTTCACACCCCTTGGTTCAGGGAAATGATTATTGGTTCTGCTTGGGGACCGATGTAAATGACGCGCGGGTTAACATCCACGTCTATAATGAACACGGGCAGCTGGTTGATACCAAGGCCTGGCAAAATGGTTCTCAGGCAGCGGCAGAAGCCGTAAACCCGCAGACCGCAGATTACTATATCGTCGTCGAAGTTACGGCATCACCAGCCGAAAGAACACACTGGGCAATGGTGTATGGTTCAAAGCCTGTGGGTGATGGGAAGAAGCCGCTTTGACGAGACCGGATAACAGAGGGTCTACAATATGGCAGAGGGCCTACAATACGGAAAGGTCGCAGCGCGGCGACTGAACCCATGAATCTGATTTGAAATTTCAGTCTTTGTGACCTTTCCGTATTGTGATGGGTACACGGCCGCTGTGAAGCGTCCGTGCTGGGATGGGTTATAGGTAGGTTGTAGGTTCGACATAGGGCTCAATGCGACCTAAATGAGACTCCGGCTTTCTGTACTTCTCGGTACGGCAGCAGCCAAATCAGAGACTCGTCATGTAGATCAACCACTTGAATTTTGTTGCCCCACGGATCTCGGAAATCGCATTGAAAGGGTGGCACCAGCTTGAGCTTATATTTTTTGGTTAGCTTATCTCGTACTTCAGCGACTTGATTTGCGTCGCGGACCATGATGCCGAAGTGCCGATTGCTGGTCTCGGCGGTCATGTTATTGTGCTCAAACATCGCGAGAAATTGATGCTCGCCGAGTTTGAAAAACGCGTCGCCTTCGCCCTCATCCAGTTTCTCCAGACCGAAAAGATCCTGATAGAATGCGACCGCCTTTTTGATATCGCCTACTTCAATAGCGACGTGATTACAGCCGTAAACCTGTACGCTCATGATCTATGTTCGTGTGAAACCCGCTTATCGCGCGTAACTCTGATCGTTTCGCTTTAGTCAGCAACCCCGGAGGACCTCGCCCGAGGCTCGTTCTTGAATAGCAAATAGAAAATAGCAAATAGCAAAGGGGCGTCGCGTTTGCCGTTCGGCGTTTGCCGTTCCGCGTTCGTGCTCGTGCTTGGAAGCTGATGTGGAGTCGAAAATGTGGACACGCGTTGGGCATGTTTGTGTCCCGAAGGGACGAAATGATAGTAGCCTGGCAGTTTACTGCCTGGAATGTGTCGAAGAATAGATCCGTCCCGTAGGGTACGGTTTGATTCGTCGAAGGATCGTTCTGTGACCTTGAGCGGTGAACATGCCAGGAGACCAACTCAGACCGTACCCTACGGGACGGGTCTTTTGTTAATCGTATTCCAGGCAATAAATGGCCTGGCTATCATCACTTGGTCCCTTCGGGACAAAAATTCGCCCTCACACCGGTTTGAATGCAGTCACGTGTGCCGAGGCGATGCAATCGTCGAGTTTACCTTCGCCGAAGTCGGCTTGGATAAATTCACGGCTGCGTTGTCGAACTCGGATCCGCACGTTTTCGAACCCAGCCTCGGTCAACCAGGCTTCGAGTTGGCTCACTAACTCTGCGCCGGCTAAGCAACCAGTATAAGCAGCGAGGTCATTCTTTAGATTGTCAGGCAGAGGTTGCAGAGCGACCATATCGGCCACTGCTAAACGGCCGCCCGGTTTCAGGACTCGATATGCCTCTTTGTAAATCTCTAGCTTGCTGGGTGAAAGATTGATCACGCAGTTCGAGATCACCGCATCAACCGTGTTATCACCAGCTGGCAGGTGTTCAATTTCGCCCAGGCGGAATTCTACGTTCTGATAATTTCCCCTGGTCGCGTTCTTTCTGGCTTTGGAGATCATTCCCGGCGTCATATCAACGCCGATAACCTTTCCGCCGACGCCAACGATTCTTGATGCGAGAAAACAATCGACTCCTCCGCCACTCCCCAAATCAAGCACTGCTTCTCCATTCTTAAGCTCGGCAAAGGAGATCGGGTTCCCGCAGCCTAAACCCATCTCTGCATCTTCAGGCAATGAAGCGAGATCTTCTTTCGAGTAACCAATCTGCTCCGAAACCCTGCAACCACACGAAGTGTCGCTTTCGCAACAGCCGGCATCCTGTTCTGCGACTTTCGCGTAATGCTCTCGAACGCTGTCTCTAATGTCGATGTCAGGCTCATTCATATCCGGTCCTTTTAATCAGGAAGACTCGAAAAGTACGCCTAGGTGGCAGTGAAGATCGCTTTTGGATGAACGAATTGAGCGGGATTTGAGCCAGCGCTTTGCACCTCGACAATATCGCCAGCGACTCGCCGTAAAATGCCCTCCGCCATCTGGCTGCGACACGAATTGCCAGTGCAAAGGATTAAGATGAGAGGCTTTTGCATAGGACTACGCAGTTTACCTCTTTGCCAACTTCGCGCCCATTGCGGTGCAATTTTGGGAGGGCGCGCGCCCCCGCGCGCCTTGAGGACGTGTTTGGCCGGAGAGCGTAGTCTCGCCCGAAATTGCAATACGCCTACAGCTTCGCTAACAACGGATCGCGAGGATCCGCCGACGCCTACCCGGGCGCAAAAGATAGTGTTGGGAGAAGGGCTATGGCGGACAGGCAGCGATCCCTCCCACATCCACTAGGGACAACCGCGCCGAGTCGTAACGCGGTTGTCCCCATACTAACGGGGCAAGTGTTTTTGATCCCTTGAGAGCTGCCGTCAGTTGAACAAAACCTCGTCAGCCTCGTTCCCGGCGTTCTCGCTTGTTTCGAGCGATCTCGCCCGTTATTCTGCCAAACCCTTAGCGGCGTTTAGCGTTATCTGCGGCCGTGGCCAGTTGTATGGCCAAATCGTAGAATGCGTCGTCTTGACCGTTGAAAAGCCCGTCGGCTGCGAAGGAGTTGACTGTAGCCACGGCGCCTCCCAGCAGCGTAGAAGTTGGACGTATCACCGAGCAGGGCTGCAGGCCTTCCGCTTGGATGAAGGCACATGGCTCTGGCTGAATCTTGTTAGTTTGAGTTAGCTCCATCTGCAAATGCAGGCGAGCTAGCGTAGCGGGATCATTCAGATCTGGAAAATTTAGCTGGGTCTCGGGGTCAGTCACTCCAGCTAACGGTTGCGAGACGGCGTTACCCGCTTTGTCGTGCCAGAGCGAGAAGTGATCAATCTCGACTCCGCCGATACTCAACAAGATTCTTAGGACTTCTTCGTCGGAAGCCTTGAGCGCGAGCGTTGGATAAAGGCTGGTCCCTCCTTGCTCAATGAACGCAAAGTGAAATCCTGCCGTATTAGCGATAGCT
>JAFAHI010000192.1 GCA_019237325.1 Verrucomicrobiota bacterium
ACAACCGCCAGAACACCAAATTCGCGATTGCGCTCCTTCATAAGCCTCGCTGCGCGCATCACCTTCTCGAAACTACCAGGTCCTTTCGCAAGCACGCGATGTGTGTCGTGCAGTTGGGCTGGTCCATCCAAGCTCAGACCGATACTGAAACCGACCTGATCGAAGAAGTCTAGCCAACCCTCGTCAAGCAGTGTCCCGTTTGTCTGTAGCGAGTTAGTAACACGTTGCTCGGGCAATTTAAAGCGTTGCTGCAACCACACTGCTTTGCGATAGAATTCTTTCCCCAAAAGCAGCGGCTCGCCGCCATGCCAGACGAAGCTGACATCTGTACTGGTTTTTAATGCCTTTTTGACGAGATGAGCTACCACTTCGAATGAAATTCTTTTATGAGAATAGATATCGGCATCGCAATATCGGCATGCCATGTTGCACGCACTGATAGTTTTCACGTTTAGTGAAAGCGATCCAGACATACCAGTATCCGCCTGCTTTGACGTTTAAAAAGCGATCATCAGTTCCAGGTTTCCGTGATCAGGTGAGGAAACCCCTAATCTACCAGTTGATTAGAGCTCCTGATACACGGTTCTCTCTAAGTCTTACCGCCGCTGGGGCTGTCGCCCTTCTTCTCTTCGCTTTCAAGCTCCTTGAGAATCCGTCGTTCAGCTTCGGTCAGTGACACATCGTCTACGATTTTTTGCAGGGCTGCGATCACACAACTAAAGCCGCCCCAATACCGCAGTATCCAAGGAATCACATCCCCGCTCGCCTTCGAACGAAGGACGTCGATGATGACTGCTTTCAGAACCTCATGTCCGATTTCTTCCTGTTTTTTAGTATCTTTTAATAGCTCGTGTAATTTAGCTATATCAATATTTTGCGGGGACGAGTCTGGCATCTGTTACTCCTTCTGGATTTTAGATTTACCCATTTTCAGCTAACTTGAGCGCTCCATTGGCAACTAGTGCTCTAGGTTTCATGGAACGGCTCGAGAAGAAAATTCTGGGGAAATGGAAGCGAATAATAAATACTCGTACTTTCATAAAATTAATAGGCGTTGACGTTTCCATCTTTCAAGAGGAGTCGCCCTAGTACAAAGTATGTGTTAGAAGCGCGAGTTTAACGTCCCGCAATCAACCGGCAGTCGTCAATACGTCATTTGACGTATTGCACTACTTTGTAGCTCAAGTCTTCTAACACCGTCGCGGCGATCGCAAGAAGACTGCGAGTGGTATGAATCTTCATCATTGTTCTGAACTCTGTATTTAGAACCAAGTGATTGCGCTTGGCTTCACCGGTTACTTAGGAAATGGATTGGCCGAGTTTCGGAGACGCTGAAAACTATTTTCCCCAGCTGATTGGCGCCACAGGGTCATTGCAGATTACAGGCGAGAGCGATCCTCGAATTGCCGATTTATCCTTTCTAGTCCTCGATGACGAGAAATCGCACGAAAGCTGAGGCCAGCGGGTTGCCCAGGTTCACACGGCGATGTACGTAATTCGACGTATATCTTTTCGAGGTTTGACTGATTAGTATGGTAGATGTGAACGCAGGATCGTTTGCTGGAGGCACTACCCTGTTACACCCAGTAGGACGTTGTGAGCACGCGTTTTGTTCTCCTAAGGTTGTCCTTCTAATCCGATCATTGGATATTCGACTCGGGACGGACTCGGACACAACTCCTAGGAATTGCAAAAACAGTTAGAAAGACTCAAAAATCGAATCTCCCACAAGCCCCCGAGTCTCTCAGTGAGCATCAGCCCAAACGATACCACATTAGCCTGATGTTAACCCTCATGTAGATCCAAACTAACGCACCGCAACCATGAAATATAACCGCTTATTATCCATTTCCATTTCGAGCGGAATTCTCTTATCGCTCTGGGCAATCGGCGAAAAAAGTATTACCATCGGCAAAGCTGGTAACCCGCCCGCGCCCGCGCCTAGTGCATCGGCGACACCACTTGAAGGTCCGGTGCTTGATGTCCCCATTACAGGATTTGTAAAACACAATCCGGATGCTATGAATCAATCGTCACTCACTGCATCATTATCCACTTCACGGTCGAAAGCCGCTGCAAAAAATCATCCGAAAGTAACGGCTTGGTTCTACGCTCAGCTTGTTTCGGAGGATGGTGGGAATACTGGTTACATCCGTTACAGTATCACGGACACGGAAGGCATTCCGTCAACTTGGCACTCAAAATATTCTAGAGACAATGAGAGCCCGAACTCGACCCTCTTTACGACGCTGTGCGATTTTCACAGTGGCATCCACGTTGCCGCGAGGGAAGACGGGGAAGTCTTGATTACGGGAACGGTACAGGGCAAGGCGGTTTTGTGGACGAGTAATTCGGACATAGTAAAAGATGATGACGGCGACGTTACATGGACACCCTAGGTAAGTTCAGGGTTTGAAGACCCGTCGGAGCAAGGGATTTATGGACGTTTTGTTATCCCTAGCTGAGATTCGCTCGAGTCGAAATCTTTCCGTGGACCAGGGGGAACTTCAGCCCGACTTGAGGATTTCCTGGCAGCGATTGCTTACCTCCTGTCTAACGGGGAAGCGTTGCATCCACGAGACTTTGTTCATGAGTCGACACAGCAGGCGCGCGCGAGCCAGAAAAGCCACAGGAATCAGAATTCACCGGAGAGAGTGTGTCCCGGCCGATAAAATTCTGGAGGAGTGCGGAGGATGCCTTACGAAACGCGTACGGAAAATTACGTATAGACGTTACTTCGGTTATGGCTTTCTTAAGATAATTAAGTAAACGCTTTCTTACGGATTTTTGTGAAAAACGTTTTTCAATTGCTAGCGGGCGGACGGTGTCGACGTTCTCGGAGCGGTGATCGATATCTTCTACCCATTTTTACTGTGGTGGGAATGAAACCGGCGGTCCAGGAATTTGCTTTCCCGGGAGATCTCATCAAATGAAAACCGTCTTCGGATTATGAAATATAATCGGTTACTGTTCATTTTCGTTGTTGTTGGCGTCGCGTTATCCGCATGTTTCATGAGCCAAGAGAGCGCTACGAATCGCGCCACCACTGGTAACCTCCATACTTGCCCGTTACCGTATTTTGTGAGACACAATCCGGGAGCAGCACAAAGCCCCACTGTAACGCCTTCGCCAAGCCCAGCTGTAACGCCGTATATTACCGCGCACCTGGTGCCAGATAACAACAATCAGAGTTACATTGAGTACTGGATCACGGACAAATGGGGTCCCGGGAATACGCATTCTAAGAAGAGTGGTAACAACGAAGACCCAACGTCTTCTCTTTTTACAACAACCTTCCCGCTTGCAGATATCGTGCCCACTCCGACCAACGATGGAGAGGTAATAATTCAGGGCACTGGAACCGACGGTCAGTGTTATGCGTGGAAGAGCATTTCGAAAAACAGGATCTCGAAAGATTGCGACGTTTTGTGGAAACCGGTAAAATGCAAGTAGGAGGTTCGGTTTTTTAAAAGCGAGTTAGATGCTTCAGGAGCCACCAAGGGCGGCCTGAATTTGCTGCAACCGATGCTCGTCAACTGGCGAAAGGGCGCTCTCAGATTGCAGCTTGATCAGTATGTCGCGACCTCTTCTTAGTAACGTCCGTGACTCCTCAGTTGGTTGTTTCGCTATGTCAGACAAACTAATGGCCGCGGAATAACAGGCAAGAGCCAGCTCGCTGGCCCATTCACCGTTGGTAGGATCTCTGTCGACAAGATCTTCTACTATCATAACGGACTGACGGTAGTTAGCCAATGCTTCTGGGATGCGTCCCTGAGCCGACAAAACCTCTCCGATTTTTTGGCAGGTCACCGCCAAGTCACTCTGAAGTTCCAGTGTTTTTGGGTCGCGGTGGACAAGCTCTCTTTCGAGGGTTTGCGCTGTCCTATAGTTTGTCAACGCGTCTTCTAGGTCCTTTTTCGCACCAAACAAATCTCCGACCGAGATATAACTCCAGGACAAGTCATTCTGCCATTGTGCGTTACTTTCATCTCTGTTTGCTAGTTTCTTTCTGATAGCGAGCGATTCAAGATCCTTATCGAGAGCGCCCGCCAGGTCGCCCTCGGCGCTAAGGACGTTGCCCAGTCGCTCAAGGCTAATCGACAAGTCGCGTTGCCATTCCGCATTTTCTGGGTCTTGTGCAACGAGCTTCCGGCTGATTGAAAGCGAAATGTTATACTTTCCTTTGGCGCCGGCCTCGTCACCCTGCAGCTCCAAGACTTTGCCTATATCGTCATACCCGGTGGCTAAGACGCGCTGTGCGTTTGCATTACTCGGATCTCTTTTTGCGAGCATTTCCCGAATTTCAAGGGCACGTTGGCAGTCCCGCAAGGCGTCTGCCAGGTTACCTTGGGACTCATAAACGTCCGTCAGATCACCGTACCTCCGTGCAAGCATCCCCTGCCAGATAGCGTTTGATGAATCTCTTTCCGTGAGTTTTACAACGATTGCGAGTGATTCGCGAAGCATGTTCAACGCGCCGCCTAGGTCTCCCTGTTCAGTCAAGGCATAGGCAACCCGCTCTTTGCTTGTCGACAGTTCCTGCTGCCACATCGCATTGGTTGGTTCTGCGTCGGCCAACTTTTGTTGAATTGCGAGGCTCTCCCGGTAACTGTTAATGGTATCGGCCAAGCTCCCTTGCCTCGAAAATACTTGCCCAACTCTCAAGAGAATAAGTGAGATGTCGTGGTCCCGCTCATTATTGTCTGGCTCTTGTTTTTTCAATTCCCGGCGGATTGAGAGACAATCCTGGTAACTTTGCAAAGCGCGAGTTAGATCACCTCTGTTTTCCAATACATGCCCAATGTTCTCGTGCATTGCGGACAGATCATGGCGGAGCCCGACATTCCCAGACTGTCGGGCAACGAGTTCCTGCAGAATCTTGAGCGCCATGTGATAGCGCTCCAGCGCTGCGGAACTTTTGCCCTGGAGATCTAACACGTCACCTACGTTCGCGATGCCGAGCGCCCAATAACGCTGCGAGTCGCTGTTAAGAGGATTTTGGTGAGCCAGTCGCTCTCGGATATCGAGCGAGTCGCTGTAGTTCTTTAATGCGGCCGCCAAATTGCCTCGATCTTTCTGAATATCGCCAGCGTTTGCAAGCGCGACGCTTCGTTGGCTAAGAATGTCTGAGTTATTGCTATCATTCCCGAGGGCGGCGTAATAGCCGAGAACGCGTTGATTTACGTCGTCTAGCAAATCTAAGCGTCCTATCGGCTTCAATTTGTCACGGAGGTCAGTCGTCATGTAGTTGATTAGCTTTTCGGCGTCGCTACGTGCGAGAGTCGCTCGTTTAGCGGCCTGGTCAGCGGCGATCTTTGCCCGTTCTGCTCGCCGAAACTGCCGATAGCTCACTACTCCGAAGATGACTGCCACGATCAAGGCCGCGGTGATGCCAGCCATTACAACGTAACGAATCCGATCTCGAATCCGATGTTTTCGCTTCTCCTCGGTTATGCTGGCGCGGACATAATTCGTCTGCGTCTGGCTCAATGACGGTTCAAAGTCTTTGAGAAGCTTCTCTCCTTCTGCCAACGGCAGTCCTGGTCCTAGTAAATCGTCTTTCTGTTTTCCGCGGCTGAGCCAAAGCTTCAGACTCGAATCGAGCCGATCGCGCATTCGCAGGAAATCGCGGTTCTCAGCCAACCATTCTCTAACCCTTTGCCATTCCCTGAGGAGAGCTTCATGTGCTACGCCGACATTGACCTCGCCATGAGGATCGGTGTCAGCAATGAACAAACGTTTGGCTATGAAAAGATCAACAAAGGCTTTCGCGCCTGATTTTCCATCTTCACTGTCGTCCACGACAAAGTCACGGTAAGGCGTAGTTCTGCGGTTAGGCGCTTCTTCCTCGCCTTGTCCCAGCGTGACCAGATGCCGCATCACTAACGGAAAGGCGTGTTGTTCGTGTGGTTGCAGCGTCGCAAAAACTGCCTCGGCATATTTGGCCAACGCTCCCTTCAATTCGCCGAGGTCGCGATAATCCGACCAGCGCAGCAGGCCATCGCTGCGTTCAGCCTGCTTATCATAGAGCAGGGACAAAACATGCTGGAGTAAGGGCAAAGATTCCGGTGTGGTCGCCGCCGCGTCGCGTAGCCCTTCATCCAATCGTTGGCCACTTTTGCGATCCAGCTCGAATTGAAGGCCGGCAGCTTCGGCTGGTAGCCGGATCATGTTGCCGACCTCATAAGCCGTGGGGGGGCGCAAATCGACCTTTCCGCTGGGTCGTGTCAATTCGGTTAGTTCAGGGAACGCTTGATAGGACGAATAAAAATCGCTCCGTAGAGTTGCCAGTACGAAGACCCGGTGGCTTTGGGCTAACCCGGAGATCGCAGAGACGTACTTTTGCTGGATATCCGTTGAAAATCCGCTGGTGAATAGCTCTTCCAGCTGGTCGACCACTAAGGCCAGGCGAGCCTTAGGCAGTTCAGGTGCTTCCGCCGGGCGGCGCGGCCCAATGAGACCGGGGACTGTTGTCGATCCCGAGCTCCGCGATTTCTCCTCTTTCTCCCGCAAGTAAACAGCCTTCTGCATCTTCCATTCTCTCGCGGCGTTATCGAGCGCATCCCGAACCCGAAGCGCGACGGCCTCGGGATTGTCTCGGAGCTCGGCGGCCAAATCCTGGATCGCATTGGTCGACTCCGGATTTTCCAGCGCGGGTAGGGCAGCCGAGTCAAGCAAAGCATTTGCCAGCGCATCAAAACAATCGCCACCGCTGCCGCCGCCTCCCGGGCGGGTCACCGCGCGGCGCCACAAACCAACCCCTTCGATTGTACCGGGTTGGGTTAATTGGGGGAGAACTCCCGCTCGGACTAATGAGCTTTTTCCAGATCCGCTTCCGCCGACGATGAGCACGAAAGGACGCCAGACTTTCCGCTGCTGGTCTAAGGCTTCCAACACCTCTCCGATTGCTTTGGCTCTGCCAAAGAAGATTGGTGCGTGCTCGAAATCGAAGACCTTCAGCCCCCGGAAGGGACTCGATTTCCATCGGCGTACTCTTCTTTCCGGAAGCGTTGATCGAGCATCCTGTTTGATCTGTTCTGCTACAAAATCTCGAAAATGGTTCCGGAACTGTTCCTCAAATTCTTCTAAGATCTTGTGTCGATTAAACTCCGTCGTCCCTTTTCGTTTCTCTTCCCATTCTGCCAGGAAATTGTTTTCCGGGTTCCATTCCTTTGCGCTGTCTTCACGTTCGGGGCTCAGTCCTAACGAGACTGCCAGGTTTGGCTTGTTGTGATAGACTCGCAGAACCGGTAGCCCGTGATTTCTGCTGGCATGTTCGGCTGCCCAAGCAATTACATATTCTGTGCCCGAGGCCGGGACGCCGCCATCTGGAAGTCTTAAATCAGGGTGAACCGGAAGGCCCATTTCATTCCCTAAAAGGCAGATTACTAACTCAAAGTTTCCCGGGTCCGGGAGCCGCCTGACTTCGCCTTTCCCTGAATAGTTCCAAAATTGAAAGCAAAGCGCGAATTTCTGATGTTCTTGGTCTTCGTCTTTTTCGGTCGCATTATTTTCCGAAAGGGGATCGACGGCGGTAAGGCGTTGAAAATCGGAACCGGATTCGGACACTGGCAGATCGAACTCGGCAGCGATCGCCCGGACGATTCGGTTAGCTAGATTTCGCTCGGTTTGGACGTCGCTGCTCGAAGAGACGAATGCTCTGATCGTCTGCCTAACCAGTTGCCCCGTTTCGATAGCACCAATTACCGTTGGCAGCGCCTTTGCGAGTTCAGCCGGGGTCTGAAACCTCCTCGCGGGATCTTTCCTGAGCAAGACCTCAACCAATGCAACCACGGGCTGGGATATGGCGCGGAGCTTTTCCAACGGCAGAGGGCTGTTCAAGTGCTGGTGCATCACCGCACTCGGAGATCCTCGAAACGGAGGCTCTCCGGTCAGCATCTGCCAGAGCGTGATACCCAGTGAATAAAGATCAGAACGAATATCAACGTCGGCTCCGGTGAATTGTTCCGGGCTGGCAAACTCGGGTGTTCCGGCGAAAGCGCCCAGAATCGATATTTCCTGAGATTCCGACTCGGTGAGTGTCTTGGCCAGTCCCAGATCGATAATGCTTACTGACACAGCGCCGTCTGCTGCCGAGCTAACCATGATATTGCTCGGTTTGATATCGCGATGAACCAGGTTCTGTTTGTGAATTGCCTCTAATCCCGCCGCAACTTGCGCGACGATTTCCAATGCTAGCCTGGCGTCGAGGTTGCTAGAACGTTTGATGAGACGCCCAAGGGTCTCTCCCTCGACAAACTCCATTGCATAGAAGTAGTGTTCCTGGCTCGTCCCGAGTTGGAAAACTGAGGCAACATTTGGATGGCGGACACTCCCTGCTGCTCGGGCTTCTCGCAAAAATCGGAATCTGGCCGCCTGATCGGCCAGGTAGCGGGGGCTGATAACCTTTAGGGCGGCAAACCGCCGCAGGTCGACATCAAAGGCCTTGTACGTAATCCCCATGGCGCCGCGGCCCAACTCGAACAGCGACCCGTCATCATGCCTTAGAATTTCATAGTGCCCAAAGCGGGATGCCGGGGGCTCGGACGGTTCGGTAGCAGCCTCATCGCTCTGAAGTGCTCCTCGAAATGCGCAGACCGGGCAGAACTCGTCCTGCGGAGCCAGGGTAGCACCGCAAGTTTGGCAGGTACGAACCTCCTTAGCGCTCATGGCCTAAGCCGGCCCTCTGACGCGATCAAAGCCTCGCAAAGCGAACGGATCTCGTCGTCAATCCCACTGGGATCCGAAACCGTTTGCGCGACGGCCTCTCGCAGTATCTCAGAATAACGTTTCCGAAGACGATGGATCAGCGTCTTCACGCCGGGGCCGGTGACCTTTAATTTTTCCGCAGCAACCTCATAACTGGGCGCCTTTGCGATGCCGCTTAGATCGAGAAAAGGTCTAAGGGTTTCGAAAATAATTCTTTTTCCTTGAGCCGAATACTCTTCTTTCAGTTGTTCGATAGCCCGCCCCAAAAGTGTCATCGCCCAATTCGCATCAAAAATCTTTTCGGGTGTCAGCGAGTCAGCTGGCTCTCGACTGTATCGGTCCTCGCCATCACTAAAATCCACCGAGACAAAATCAATCTTTCCCCCTCGCTTAATCGCATTCTCGTGTTGGTACACGTTTGAAAGGTAATTCTTTAACGAGCCTAACAAGAAAGAGCGGAATTTGCCCTTCTCGGGCGTGGCTCGTTTCAGAGCTTTGCGATCAAGGATAAACAGGAAAAAACCTTGGGTTAGATCCCTGGCATCGTCAGCATTGTATCCGCGTCTACGAATAAAGGCGTACAGCGGATACCAGTAAAGCTGGCAGAATTGGTCGCGAGCTTTATCTGAACCGGGGGCTTGGCTTTGGGCCGATAGGAGAACAGCGCTCCAGCAGGTGGTCATGAATTGCCCACCTTGTCCGGTATCAGAATCAGCGCTCGGTCTCAAAGGCTTTTCCCTCCGTTTTACCGGGCTAAAACTTTACCAGAAGTACGGCCATTGGGAAGAGGACATTTGTAGATCCCACAGGGAAAATCGGGTTGCGCGTCATCAAACGAGCAGGAGCTCACTCTTGGCGCATCGAATTTCCGAAACTTTGGCTCCTGAAATCTTTTGTAGCTCGTCTGGGATCCGAAACCCGGCCCACAACCAAATCCAATATGAAAGCGACCACCGTCCAATCACCAGTCCGGCTGATCAAACGTATCCTTTTACCCGGAGCCGGTGCCCCGCGGGCTGCCGGATATCCAACGCTCCTTATTGAAAGCAGTGGCCGTCGCTGTTGGTACGCGTTCTTTCGGTCTTTGCGAGCGGCTCTGTCCCGGGTGCTAGACAGCTCCGCCTACGACCAGATCTCGTTGGGTCGAGAAGTCTCCGTCGCGTTCACCTCACAGGGACCGGTCGTCTATCGATACGGCCGGAATAACGCCGTCGACGTTTCTGCGACCCGGGAAAGGAATCTGAAAGCTCGATTCCCTAAGCAGTTATGAACTCGATCTGGGTGGCCCTCCGCCGACCGTGAAACTTCGGAAGCTGAAATACTAAGTAACCGGGTGAAGCCGGTAATCGGCTAAACAAAAAAACCAACCAGAAAATAACATGTTTACTACTACCTACAATTTCTTGCCGGCTCACTCGTTGCTTCGTCCGAAGCCGATGGATAAGCCTTTTACTGAACGGAAGGAACCAACTGATGGAACCGTCCAACCGCAGACCCGGCTTTGGAAAGTAACCGCTGAGGCAGTTCAGCCGAAGAAGTCTAGGGGCGAGCTATTAGTCCTTTTGGTCTTCTTGGCCGTAGTCGTGTCGGCCAGCCTGGAAAGTGTTGAGGAGCTATCTCGTCTGATGAGATCCAATGCTATCGAACACGTGACGGCCCGGGCACTAGGGGATGTGAAAAGTGAGAGGTGAGAGGTGAGAAGTGATTGGTAAGAAGCGTCGCCTCTCCGGAGCGAACCAATCGCGTTTCACTGACGCACCTGAAATGATTTAACAGAAGAGGCGAGTTAGTTTCGGCTCCCTTGCTGATAGTCACGTAAACCGAATAAAGTCGCGAAGCGCTGGAAAGAATCTAGTCCGCGCCGCCGGATCATGCGCGAAGCGCTTACGGGCTGATCCGGAAAATCGTTCCGCCATAGGTTGTGCCGCCCACGTCGGTGGTACCATAAAGATTGTTGTCTGATCCTACAATTAATGGGCTGTTTGGAAGCCTTCCATCGTTCGGGACGCTGCCGTCGGCGAAATTGTGCAGGACGGTGTAAGACGATCCGTCAGTGCTAAGCTCAAAGACGGTTCCCCAGCCCGCCGGTTTCCCGGTTCCCCCGAACATAGTGGTGCCGTACAAATTGCCGTTCGGCCCCAGTACTACGGCACTTGGCCAGCTGCCGTCCGTCCCGTTCCCGAACTGATGCAGGATGGTTACTTGAAACGTTGGCGACATCTTAAATACGTAGCCGCCGCCGATCTTGCCGCTGAAGGTGCCGCCCTCGATTGTCGATCCGTAAAAATTACCGTTCGCATCTTGGATCAGGGGAGCCTGACAGTAGTCGGTGGCACCGGGAAATTCATAGAGAAACGTGACCTGTCCCGCGGGAGTCATCTGGTAGATGGTACCACCATTTGTTGGTCTGCCGATATTGGTGGTTCCATAATAGTTGCCATCTTTCGCCAGAAGCAACTCAGCCTCCGGCTCAAATCCCTCAGACGAGGACGAGAAGGTGTACAAAACGGTGACGGTATAAGGAGGTGTCGGACTGATTTTATAGATCGTGCCCAACTCACTACTGCCGCCTCGACTACTGGTTCCGTAAAGATTCCCATCGGAGCCCACGATGAGGCCACTTAATTGCGTCTGGACACCCGACGGGCTAAATTTGTACAAGATTGAAGTCACGCCGGACAGACTTGTCGCAGCCAGTAAAGGCCCGGTGTTCGCGTACTTAGTACCAACTGGCGCGATAAGCTCTCCATTATAGTACAACAGCCTGGCGGCTGTCCTTTTATGCGAAACGAAGGGGAAGTGATAGATGGTCGTGAATGCACCACCCGCAGTGATTTGGTAAGTGCTCCCGCCCATGCCTTTCGGGCTTTGGTACGTTGTACCGTAAAAATTACCGTCGGGTGCTTGTATCAAGCCAAAGAGCGGATTAGACCACTCGTTTCCTGGTGTTGTATCACCAAAATTATGTAAGATCGTCAGTTGGGCATTGCTAACGTGCAGTCCGAGATAGGATGAGAGCCCAAAACCCGCGACCAGAATCAACCGTCGTATCCACGTTCTGCGAGCAAGCCCGCCCCCAGTCAAACCAGAAACAGTCCGCATACCAAACCAGCGTTTCATTTGCCCGTTACAATCTCAAAATCTAACAACGATGGTCAACCTGAAAACAGGCGAACCGATACCTCACGCAAAGCCCTAGCGCACAACGCCTCGCGTAGCGATGCGGGCGTGGATCGAATTGCGGCAAATCAGAAATCGCAAATCACCACTACTTCTCACCTCTCACCAATCACCTCTCACTAGCAAGTTGGATGGTTTCATCGAACTTGCTGTAATCGACAGTGTACCGGCCACTCGCGTCTTCTATATAGATCTCAGCGAATTGGTGGTTCCAGTTAATCTGCTCGTAAAGATATTCTGTCTGAGTTTGTACGCGGGATTGAATTACCGGGTCAGTGCAGACAATCGATGCTAACATTCGGCTGTCCGTTAGTTTCAAATCTTCGGTGGTTAAGCCGTGCAACGGACTAGATTGATCGATTACGTGCCGGACCGTGAGCGCGGCCGGAAAACTGATGAGGTGATCGAATTGCAGCCGTAATGGATAAAAGCGCCGGACGTCTTCGCCTTCCTTGGTCAATTCGCTACGCATTAGGAGCAGGCGAAAGTCGGCTTCGACCATTGCGTGATGTCGTAGGTTCGCCAATCGTATCATCAAGGTCGGAACTCCATCAAAGGGCGCAACGACGGCGACGCTGCTGAACTTAATTCGAGCCGTCGGCCGGGAGAAACGGACAAAGATCAAGCCGGTCAATACGGCTAAACCAAAAAGGCCGACTAAGATTTCGAGCGTGGCCACGCAATGTCCATAAAGGTTGGCTGGATAAGCATGTCCATAGCCGACCGTGGCCAAGGTCTCTACACTAAAGAAAAAGTGGTCAGCGAATGATCCGGGAACAAGTTCGGCGATGCAGTTCCCGCCCAGCAGATAAAGCCCTGCGAAAACAAGATTAATGCAAATATAGATCCCAAGGATCATGGTGGCGAACTGAGGCCAGGTCAGGGTCAAAACCAGATGGTAGATGTCACGCCAGTCAAACCTCCTGGCATTCAGTTTGATGAATTCACGGTGTCCAGCTTGGACTTTGATAGCGGGAGAGGGTCGTTTCATGAATAGGCTCCGGTAAAGCAGGAATGCTTGTCCCGGAGCGGCCCCGCTGGCAAGCCGATTGGAGAAGTGAGAAGTGAGAGGTGACATGCCTGCACTGAGCTTCTCGGCAAGCTCGAAACAGGCAACCTTTAAGCGCGTCGATTGGGGGAGAGCGATGAGAACGATTGGCGTCAGAGCGCAATTTGTCTCCGAACGTCCCGGCGATTGCCGGCGTTAACAAGAAATCCGCCTTGGTCCCGCAAATGCGGGACTAGGCGGACAGTTTCGAGCGAAACTGTATCCCTTAAAACGGGTTCTAAAAACTAACGGTTGGCAATAGCGTTCCGGACCTGGTGAGCCCGGTAGTCGATCCTGTGTCCGGCTGACCGCGCCACGTTCCCTGCGGTGTAAAAGGCGTTTCTGACGTGTCTGGCTGTCCAGTTCAATGGTCCCTCAGAAATCGGCCCTG
>JAFAHI010000339.1 GCA_019237325.1 Verrucomicrobiota bacterium
ATGGGGGCACGGGGCCGGCGGCTTTCATCGCATCGCCTATACCGAATGCGGCCAGCCATCGGCGCAACCGCCGGTGATTTGTGTGCACGGCCTTATTCGCAACGGACGCGATTTCGATTATCTCGCCCGGGCGCTCGAGGCAGACGGGAGACAGGTGTTCTGCCCCGACATTGTCGGCCGGGGGAAGAGCGACTGGCTCGCCAATCCTGCCAATTACAATTACGCGCAATATATTGCGGACATGGCGGTGCTGATCGCGCGCACAGGTGCTGAATCGGTCGATTGGGTTGGCACCTCGATGGGCGGCCTCATCGGTATGCTGCTGGCCGCGGAAACGAACACGCCGATCCGGCGTCTCGTCATCAATGACGTCGGGCCGTACATGCCGCTTGCAGCGCTCAAGCGCATCGCTGCTTATCTTGAGAGCAGTCCACTCTTTGACGATCTCGAAGGCGTCGAGAAATACCTGCGGGAGATCTACGCCCCGTTCGGTGATCTGAGCGATGAGAACTGGGGCCACCTCGCGCGTTACAGCACCCGAGCCATGCCGGACAACAAATTGGGGCTCGCCTACGATCCCGCCATTGCCCAGGCCTTTCGCGCGGTCAATCAGGACGTGGATTTATGGTGGACCTACGACCGGGTCCGCTGTCCCGTTCTGGTGTTGCATGGCCTTGAGTCAGACGTTCTGCCGACGCCAACCGCACAGCAAATGACCCAGCGCGGACCGCGGGCGCAACTGGTCGAGTTTCCGAAAATCGGTCACGCACCGGCGCTCATGGACCCCGCGCAGATTGCGATTGTCGCGGAGTTCTTGCGGCGCGAGAGCTCCGAACTTCGGGATCTGGCTTCAGCTGCCTAGCGTTGATGTCTGTCCGGCCAGCTCTCGGCTCCGGCTCTGAACTTCTGCATTCCCTGTTTCGTAAAAGGCATTCCGTTTTCTCCCATTCCTGCCACTGTTTCCCTTTTCCAGTTGTCTCCTCAGATCGCGCTGGAGAATAGCCGAAGCCGTTAATACACCTCCGAACAGTGCTCCGGTCACTCCTAAACAAGTTACGTCCTGACCGGTCAAATAGAGCCGGTGAATCAGCGTTTGGGGAGTAAGGCAACGGAGCTGAAATCGCTTCGGTGTTCCGCTTAATCCGTACATTTCACCGTTGGGATAGTTCATAAAATGACGAGTGCTCAATGGGGTAGATAGCTCGACGTAATCGATCTGCCCGGCGAGCGCCGGGACTTGCTTCAGCAACTCTTGCTGCAGCCGGCCAACAAGCTGTTCTTTCAGCCCGTCGTAGGCCGTTCCGCGCCGGCGCCAATTCTTTTCCTCCCATTCCTGGAACCAGCGATAGGGAGCGAAGGTGACGACTTCTATTGTCGCCCGACCGGGATGCCTTCTTTCAAAATCCGGGTCTTTTGCTGATGGAAAAGAGATGTAGATCGAAGGAAAATCCGCCTCCGGATTAGTAAAGAAATTCTCAAGATTAGCATCATGATTCGGAGTCGGATGGACCCAGATGTTGGTACCCTGAATACCCAAACTACTCGCGGACTGTTTCACTCCGACGTAGAGACAAAGGTGCGCCGATGACGGCGAAATGCCTCGGATTTGTTCGCCCATTTTCCGAGCGGTTGCGCCGGCTTTGGGCAATAACCGCTCAAACGTATTTCGCGCTCCGGCGTCACTGACGACGATCGGCGCGCGCAATTCCCGGCCGTCGGCCATACGCACGCCAGTTGCCGTCTTGCCGTCGAGCAGAATTTCTGCGACTTCCGCGTCGACGACAATTTTCCCACCGGTGGATTCAATCACCGGGGCAATCGTTTCGGCGATTCGGCTGGCGCCTCCAACCGGATAACTGGCGCCGTCCAGATAGTGCGCGGCTACGATCGCATGGAGGGCGAAACTGCTCTGCCCCGGGGGTAAGCCGTAGTCGCCCCATTGGGCCGTAAGCAGACCGATTAACTCCTGGTTGCGGGTAAAATCGGCCAAGACTTCGGCCGTGGTTCGTTTGGCCCAGCGCAGCAGCGGTGCGCGCATCAACCCGCCGAACAAGAAGGCGAGCGGGCGCGGAATCGCTTTTTCAGCAAAATAGAGATCGCTGGAGTGAGCGGCCGCTCTGACTGCCTTGAGGTAACGATCGATAGCCCTTGATTCGCCGGGGAAATACTCATGTAAGCGATCCCTCAGCCGGTCTGGGCCACTCACGAAGTCGAAGGTCTGACCTCCGATAATAAAACGGTCATAGATGTCTGGCATCGGCGCCCATTTCAGCTGGCCACCGGTGACCAGGTCGAAGGCCTTGCGAACGACCGAGCTTTCGTCCTGGACCTGGCCGATGTAATGGAGGCCGACATCCCATTCGTATCCTGGCCGGTGGAAGACGTGAGTGTAACCGCCGGCGGTGTAATGGCGTTCGAGCACAAGGACTTTTTTGCCGGCGTAAATGGAGAGGAGAGCGGCGGCGCCGAGGCCGCCCATTCCGGAACCGATAACGATTGCGTCCCAGGAATCGGTGGGAGCGAAAGAGCGATAAGAAGCGTATTTCATGTTGACGATGTCCACATCTAGCTAACCCCAAATGTTGCTTTTGTCAACATTTTGTGCTTGGTTCCCCTTTTCTAATGACTGGCCAACGCCCTTATCATCACGGCAACCTGAAAGCAGAACTCCTCAAGGCCGCTCTCGCGCTCATCAGCGAGCTCGGTCCGCAAGCATTCACCTTACGGGAAGTAGCTCGTCGGGCCGGAGTCTCCCATAACGCTCCCTACCGTCATTTCCGAGATAAAGACGAGCTTCTCGCCGCAGTCGCAGTCCAAGGGTTCGAACGATTGACTATCGCCATGCAACGGACAGCCGCTCGCGGCACCACCCCGCTTGAGCGATTCCGGTTCTGTGGGCAGGGCTATCTCCATTTCGCTTTGCGCTGGCCGCAGCATTTTCTGGTAATGTTCGATTTGCCATCCAGCCGGGAAAAATATCCTGAGTATAGTAGCGCCGGAGACGAGGCGTTCGCCACCTTGCTCGGCTTCGTCGAGGACTGCCAAAAAGCCGGCGACTTACCGGCCGGCAATCCGGAACGATTCGCTTTCATGGCTTGGTCCCTGGTCCACGGAATCGC
>JAFAHI010000436.1 GCA_019237325.1 Verrucomicrobiota bacterium
GGGCGGCTCTTCTTTTCACTGGCCACGGTTTCCACCGTTTGTCGCCCCTGCCTTTGCGGCTTAGCGTAAAGCTCCCGTTGTTCGTCCGCGAGATCGCAAAACGCGATCTGCTCGATCTTTTCTGGAAGATCACGCGCCACTTCCCGCTTGAGCCTGCGCAACATCACCGGCCGCAACCGTTTGGCCAATCGTTCCCGCTCCGGTTGCGCGCCACGGCTAATCGGTAGCTCATAGCGTACCCTAAACTCGTCCCGATCCCCAAGATAACCGGGTAACGCGAAGTTCATAATGGACCAAAGATCGCGCACCGAATTTTCTACCGGCGTTCCGGTCAGGACGAACCGGTGATTCGCTCGGAGCGCCATGGCTGCCTGGGCATTTTGGGTGTCTGGATTTTTGATGTGAGTCGCCTCATCCAACACCACCGCACCGAAATGGAATTCACGATACAGGGCAGAATCTCTCCGGAGCAGAGGGTAGCTGGTCAGCACTAGATTATGCTGGGAGATTTCCTTGAATCGGGTATGCCGGTCAATGCCCTCTAGCGTAAGCAGTTTCAGTTCAGGAACGAAGCGAGCCGCTTCCCGGCGCCAGTTAAAGAGCAAAGAGGCCGGGCACACAATCAACGAAGTACCGGCTACGGATCTGAGAAAGGCCAGCGTTTGCACGGTTTTTCCCAGCCCCATCTCGTCCGCCAGAATTCCGCCCAGGCGGTTCTCAGCCAGAAAATGAAGCCAATAAACGCCTTGTTTTTGGTAAGGGCGAAGCACGGTCTCGAGCGAACCTAGCGGCAGCGATTGTAACGGCTTTAACTGTTGCTGCGATTCGGTCCACTGCCGCCACTCAGTGGTCGCGCCAATCGTAGCGCCGAGATCCCGAGCCGCTCCGTCGATGAACCCTGCTTGCGCCCGGGATATCCGATACCGCCCCGGTTGAAGCTGAGTCGGATAACAGTCCTGGATAATATCGCGGAACTCCTCCAACTTGGCCGGGTCAAATACCGCTAACGTACCATCGCGGAGTTTGGTAAATCCCTGCCCGACCTGCAGGAGCCGTTGGATATCGCTCCCGGAAAAACGGTCCCCGCGTTCCGACTCCAAACTATATGAGAGTTCAAACCAATCTTGTCCGGAACCGACTACGTCCAGTTTCGGAGTAATCCGCTCCAAACGCTCGGTCACATTTTGGAACCGCGAACCGATCGACAATTTCCATTTCTTTTGCAGTTCAGGAAGGACTACCGCGAAAAAGCGCAGGATCTGGTTTTGTCCCTGTAATACAAAATCGCCAATCGCGCTTGGCCCTTGAAAACCCGCCTCTCGTAAGACACCGGCGGTATTCTGTTCGAACCCGGTGTTCCGAGAATAGCTTTTTGAATCGACTTCGTAGACAAACGTCTCGGTGGCTGGTGTCGCTCCAAAGGTCACCATGCGTTTGCCGTAAAGGAACTGAAGTTTGGCTGTGAGATGATTCAGGGAACCCTCGAATGTGCCAAAGATCTCAGGCTTGCCCGGTTCGGAAGGCTTGATACCGACATGGCCCTCGATTTCAAAAAAGGCAGCCAGGGACGGTAGTTCCCTGAGGACAAAGCCTTCGCTCTGATCCGCCGCCAAGATCACCGGCTCCAGAAGCAGCGGAAAATAGGCGATGGGTAGCCCTCGAGCCACGGGTTGAAACTGATTCTCCCCCCATTGCCAGGCACTGCTTGTGCCTAGCAAAAGAGTCCGAGCTTCCCCAGACGTTTCTGCGGTGAGCTTCAGACGGCGATCCGGTAGTTCCGCGACTCTTAACCTAGGCTTAATTCCATCGGACTTGACCGCTACCGGGGTGGTTCGCCCAAGGGTAATTCTGGGGTGTTGAACTAGTAGCGCTAAGACCTCAAGGAATTGGTCCCGCGAAAGCGTCATCATCCCCGGAAGCCGTCCATCGGTATAGGCCCTTAGGCCTTCCAAGGCGCGGAGATCGATCTCAGAACAGGAAAAGGAAAGCGCCGGCGAAAGCGCGCTTGCCAACACCCTTTTTCCGCCGGTTTCAACTTCGCACCCGAACATTACCTGGTTCCGGTTCCAACTATTGAGAAAGGTGGGCGGCAAGATGAAATTGGCTTCAATCCGGTTTTCGGTTCCATCCAACTTCA
>JAFAHI010000441.1 GCA_019237325.1 Verrucomicrobiota bacterium
TGGCCGCCGGAGAAAGAGCGGCCATAGGCCCATGCCAGCCAGACAAAGGCGGGAATCAGGCCAATCCGAGCCAGGGTGATCTTATTGGCGGCAGTCATGGGCGGTAGAATGACAAATGACAGATAGCAATGATACGAACCGGCGCGCCGGCGAATCGGCGAGTGGGCGAATAAGCGAGGAGTCGACGGCCAATTTGTCATCTGTCATCTGCTATTTGTCATTTTGTGTCTGTCATTTGTTTGGCCTCAGTCTGAATTTTTGCCTGATAGCCAAGCGGCTTCAGCTTATCCGAAAGTTTCTGCTCGAAGGCGCGTTGGGCTTCGGCTGGCAAATCCGGTTCCTGCTCTTCGGCGATTTTTGGTAACGCGTTGAGCTCGGCAGTAACATCTTGAGGCTGTATTTTGTTCCACAGACCATCTTGGAGCTCTTCGACCTCCCAATGGAGGACTTCGCTGCTCAAGATCTTTGCCGGCGGCAAAGTGACGGTGACCGTGGTTCCTTGGACAGATACCTGGCATTGTTTATCGAGGTCATAGCCGGCATGTAAACGAAAAGTTGCTCGGATCCGGATATGCTTCGTGCTTCCTAACCAGCTTTGATCGCTCTCGTGCATTACCTGGGTGTCTTTGGTCAGCACCGTGAGTTGCATGACCTCTTGGGACGACTCATAGAAGACTTTGTTCCGAACGACGACACGTGGTCGAAATTGGAAAGTATCCGCCAGGACATCGCGGAGTTTCGCGACACTCGCAGTCGATTCGTGCGTGAACGAAGCGAAAGCTCGCTCGGGCCACGAGGTGAGCCGGTCAAAAATAAAATAGATCAAGAGAGCGCCGATGAGCACAATCACGACGAAAGCCAGGGGCCAAGAGAAACGAGGCCGTGTCATTTGCCGGGAACATACAGGGAGGAATGATCGAGAACGAGTGCGAAAGGCGGTAGGTCGAAAATCTCGGCGCGGATATCCGGTCGCCCAACTTTGGTGGGGCGAGCCGCGGGTCTGAGTGTTGCAGCACGGTTCGGTGGGCGTGAGAGTTGATGGTGTGGCTGGGGAGGTTAATCCGCAGCCGCACTGAATACCCGCGGCTCGGCACGGGTTTTGGCGTAGAAAAACGTCGGGATCGAGTTAGACCTGAGGCTTCGTTAACATCATGAGGTCGGAGGGAGCCTCGCCCCCCACCAAAGTCGGCCTCGCAAGCGAGGCAGCGCTCCACGATGCTCCCCTAAAAAAATACAGCCCCCCGTATCCGCTGGATACGAAGGGCTGCTGTTCCCCCCAGAACAATCCGAAAAAATCTTCGTCGCTATAGTGCCCTAGGTTTCGGGGCATTTCAAATGATTTGTTTGTCGATTGTACCGATAGGTTTAGCCGTATTTCGCGAAAATGCATCTTTTTCGCCAGATCGTTGTAACCTATTGAGTGAGTGGATAGTTAGAGTGTCGATATTCTGGCTATTTGAGTACATTTCAACCCTTCGATTGCTTTACCGGTTGCCGTCGCGTACCGATAACCATTAATTTTTAGCAGCATTTCGCATGCAAACTATCGTCATTGGCCATCGCAACCCCGACATGGATTCGATTGTTTCCGCGATTGCTTACGGGGAATTAAAGCGAGAATTAGGCACCCCCAACGTATTGGTTGCACGGGCCGGAAACACCAATGCCCGGATTGACTTCGTCCTTGAAAAATTCGGTGTGCCCGCGCCCGACTTCGTCGGCGACGTGACCCCGAAAGTTGGCGACGTGATGGAAACGAAGGTGGTGTCAGTGCTGCACCATTCCACCATCACCAGGGCCATCAATTCGATTGAACGGAAACGGTTGCGCGGGTTGCCGGTGGTTGACGATGAAGATCGCTGCCTCGGACTGTTATCGGCCTGGAAAATAACGAGCCATCTGTTTCCGGCTCGAGAAGAGACCAGCATGTCCCGGTTGATCAAAGCTTCGGTCTCCGATTTGGTGCAAGCGTTGGATGGGAATGTCCTGGCTGGAACGACCGGCCACGAGGAGCGCGAGCTCATCATCATGGTGGCCGCGATGACGCTCGAAGCCTTTCTGGGGCGTTTCCAGCACTATGACAGCGGGAAGATTGTGCTGTTCGTCGGCGACCGCGACGACGTCCAACTCGCCGCCATTCAGGGCGGTGTTACTACTATTGTCATAACCGGCGGGCTGGGAGTTTCGGCCGAAGTTCGCCATGCCGCCAAGAATGCGGGAGCTTGCTTGATCTCAAGTCGATTTGATACCGCCACGTCTGTGCTGCTTGCCCGAGCCAGTGTGCGGGTTGATCAATTTGTGGAACCGGCGTTCACGAGTTTTACTCCGGACACCACGCTGCTCGCGGCCCGCAAAATCGCCGCGAACGCGCCGGATTCCATCTTCCCCGTGCTGGACGAGAGCAAACGTTTAGTGGGGATTCTATCAAAAAGCGACTTTTTGAAGACCGTGCCGCGCCAACTCATTTTGGTGGACCACAATGAGATGACTCAGGCGGTAAAAGGGGCGGACGAAATCCCGATTGTGGAAGTCTTGGATCATCATCGCCTAGGCAGCTTACGCACGGATGTGCCCATTTTGTTTTGGAACAATCCGGTTGGGTCTACCAGTACGATCGTTGCGCTGTGCTACCGTCAATTCGGGATCACGATCAAACCGCCGATTGCCGGTTTACTGATGGCTGGGCTTATCTCAGATACCCTCAATCTGACGTCACCGACCGCGACGCCGGTCGATACGCAGGTCTTGCAAGAGCTTAGCAAGATTGCTGGAGTCGCGGCGGATCAGTTGGCGAAAGAGATCTTTACCGTGGGATCGCCTCTGTTGAGCTTGGCGCCAAAAGATGTCGTGGTAGCGGACTGCAAAGATTACGAAGAGTCCGGTTTCCGATTCAGCGTAGCTCAAATCGAAGAGCTGAGTTTTGCGTATTTCGACGACAAAAAAGCGGCTTTGTTTAACGCGCTGGAAGATTATCGAGCGAAACACGAGGCTTATTTCAGCGCGTTGCTGGTCACCGATGTGAACACGCAAAACTCGCGCATGCTGCTCGCGGCTCCACCTGAGTTCCAAGAGCTGATCCATTATCCCAGTCTCGGACCAAATCTGTACGAGCTGAACAATATTGTCTCCCGGAAGAAACAACTGATTCCGTATTTATTGGACTGCCTGCAACGAGTGAGCGCGAAACCCTGACCGCAGATTCGAAACGAAGAGTAAAGACAGATTAAATATCCGCAGATTACACAGATTACGCAGATTTCGGCGGTTGGGTCGGACGGACGATTTGGGGTAGCAGACTTTGGCAACAGAGACGGTTCAGAAGGAGAAGCGGATGGATCCGCAGAGTACATAGATATGGCTTTGGATTCGCTCCGTCTCAGCTGGAGCAGAACTGGATTTATAGGAAGGATGTCTTTATCTCGCCGGCGATAATCACCCTTGGACGAAATCTGCGTAATCTGGGAAATCTGCGGATATTTAATGTGTCTTGGTCTTCGGTAGCGCGGACAATTCCATGACGGTCACTTTAAGGCCTGACAGAAATCTGAGTAACCTGTGTAATCCGCGGATCATGCTTTTCCGAGCTTCATGGCTAGAGTAGAGACTACGAGTTCTGCGGTTGGGTTTTGGCGCAGCGTCCGGCGTTGCTTTTGGCAATCAGCGGAAGAACGGCAAACGCGACCTGCCTGGTGGGTTGTGGCCATCAATTGGGTGCTGGCTTTCCTGCTTTTGTCGTTGGTGGCGTGGTATGCATTTGCCAGTCTGCGATATAATTGGAACTGGGACGCAGTTAGCGGCTACGCGAACTTTTTTTGGCGGGGATGGTTCACCACGATTCTGGTGTCCGCGATGGCGCTGGTCCTGAGCACCCTGATCGGGGTGACTGCCGCGCTCCTTAGACGTTCCGGCTTTTTCGTTTTGCGTGCGCTTAGCCGGATTTATGTGGAGACGATTCGAGGTACGCCGCTTTTGGTTCAGATTTCGTTCGCGTTTTATGTGATTGCATCCGCGATCCATTTAGAGAACCGCTTGGTCGTAGGAGTGGCAACCCTGGCGATCTTTTCCGGGGCGTTTATTAG
>JAFAHI010000694.1 GCA_019237325.1 Verrucomicrobiota bacterium
CCCCTCGATCGACTTTGGCATGCCGTGCCGTCGTATCCCACCATCAGTGAGATTTGGCTGAGGTTGCTGGAGACGTTTGGATTGTGAGTGGCGGAATAGGAGTTCAAGGAGTGCAGGAGCTCAGGAGGCCGCTGCTACACCAATCGTACTCGTCCTCGTCGTCGTCCTCGTCCTCGATTCTGGGTGGGCGTTCTGGGGAATTAAAAGCGCGTGTATTTTAGTATTTTCGATTCATTCGCAAAGAAAGAACAGAAACGATGGAACCAGCGAAATTTAGCGAGAGTGAAGTTGAAATTGCCAAGGCGCTGAAGGCGCATTGGGCGGCGTCTAGCGCTGGCGACCAGGAGGCGGAACACGCGATCTATGCCGAGGATGCGATTTGCGATTATCCGCAGTCTGGCGAGCGCATTCACGGGCGTCACAATCTCCAGGCGCTCCGCGCCCATCATCCCGGTAAACCCGCCGGTTTTCAGGTGCGGCGGATGACAGGTAGTGGCGAATTCTGGGTCACAGAGTATGTCATCGAATATGAGGGCCAGGCGTACTACACGGTCAGCATTATGGAGTTTCGGGACGGCAAAGTATGCCGCGAGACGCAATACTTTGGGGAACCTTTTGCCGCACCCGAGTGGAGGGCTCAATGGGTGGAACGCGTCCCCGAACTAATAGACGCCACGCTTTGATAACTCGCCCGCAGCGAAGTCTTCTGCTGGAGTGGGACCGATCAACAGCGGAGTGAAACCAACCGCGCAAGCGACGAAAACGCTCGAGGAGAGTGCTTTCGGTGAGTACGCACCGGAAGCAAATTTCCGTTTTCATTCGCGCAAATTCGCGTCCATTCGCGGTTTATTTCGATTGCTTGCTCTTTGGGTGAGCGGGGTTCTCGGAATCGCTGCTGGGCGCCGAGTGTCGCTTCGGTCGGCGGACGATTCTCAACTTCCCGCTGCTTCCGCCTCCGCAGAAGAACTGATCGCGGCCATCGGACTCGAGGCCCGATACGCCTACTCCAGGCGGCATCTCGAGCTTCTCGAGGACCTCTCCCGTTCGAGGATCGACTCTCCTCAACTCGCTCCCGGTATCGTCCCAGGTGCCATGCCAGAGCTCTCCATCCACCCAGGTGATACCGGTCACGCAGCGGTCGGCCTCGATGGTGTGAAGAACGGCTCCGGTTTCGGGATCGATTTGAGCGATCTTCCGGTCCTCATACAGCCCCACCCAGAGCGTTCCTTCGGCCCACGCGAGCCCCGAGCAACCGTCGCCCGGGGTCGGGATCGTAGAGAGCACACGGCTGGTCTTCGGATCGATCTTCTGGATGCGACTCGCTTCGATCTGGTACAGGTGCTGGCCGGCGAAGGCCGTCCCTGCACGCGCGGGAACAGCGATCGAGCGCAGCATCTTCCCGCTCGCCGGATCCAAGGCGTTCAGCTTGTCTCCGGTCGCAAGCCAGACTTGCTGACCGTCGTACGAGACCCCACCCACGTGGTCGACACCCGGAAAGGGTCCATATTCACAGACGATTTCGGCTGCCTGCGCCGCAAGCGGAGGAGATGCATTGACGCCGCCTTTAGCCGGCGGAACGACGGGATCGGGAGTCTCCTCGGTCAGGACCGGGGCCAGGGCGGGCAATCGATAGAAATGGAGGCTCCTTAGCGATTCCGGAGGCGCTGGCATTGGAACCTCCCAGAAAGCGGGCCGGACGAAGGCTTCCCGGCTCAAACCGAGCGCGTAGCGCCATTCTCGCTCGACGTGAGTCGAGCGGGCGGAATTGGACGACCAAAACAACTGAAAAATATCCGCATCGTTGATCAGTCCTAGCAAGCGATCACTCCAAGGCTCGCCGCTCCGCAAGTGGACAACGTCTCTTAAGTACTCGTACCCCAGGGCCTTGACGTGGTGTTCCATCGCTTTCACGATTTGTACGTCTCGATGCGAGTAAGACGCGAACACCTTGCGAAAAGGTCGGGTCGATGACCGGTTCCATTGTTGTTCGCTCGCCGCCAGGTTGGACGATACGGATTCAATCCGGAAAGTGATGGCAATATCTGCGAGCAAAAGGTGCCCCAGAAAAATGGACAGTCGTCCCCGGGCCAAAGACCCGGTTAGATCATTGGGTGCCCTTACCAGGAAGCTCTCGTCATGAACGCGCAGGTCCGTCGCCCAGATAAAGCTTCGCCGCGGCGGGTTGAAGGTGACTTTTGGGACCTCTGGTATCAACGTAACTTCGCCCTCGCGGGGGACTGGGAACTGGCTATCCGTGGCGAGCTGTCGATAGCTTTCGAATTCTTCCGCTAAGATGCGTTGGGCGCGTTCGGACACCTCTTGCGCCGGAGTCAATTCATCCGGGGCCTGGTCCGGGGCTTCATCAATGTGAGTAAAGACTAGCATTCGGTGCCAACGCCCAGCCACCAGCGTCGCCGGTCGATAAACGGTGAATTGGACGTTCTCTTCCGGCAGAGACGATTTCCCGCTTGTCTCGCTATTGATCTCCGCGGCGGCTTCTGTCCTCGCTGATTCGGATTCAAATTGCTGCAAAGGCGCCAAAATAATTGCCCCTGACGAATCATCCATCCTGGTTACGACCGTTGAACGATTGGCGGCCATGCGAGTACCCAGGTGTAATGCGAGTTCGGCGACGGTAATTTGATGTTCGTTCTTCCGAAGCTCCAAGAAGCCGTCAATCAACTCCGTTAGAGAAGAGTTCGCCGGCAGCTGAGCAACCGCCGGTGGCGCAAGCAAGAAAAAGTCTGGCCCGGCAGATGCCGCGAGAATTGCTTCGCACTTATCTTCAACCTGAAGGTGGTGGTCCCAAGGTCCTAAAGGTAGGGACTCCTGGTGAACGCCGATTTGGGCGTCGAGAACGACAACGATGTTGTGAGCGGCCGCTGCCTTAATCTCGCCGAGCACTAACTCTGCTGAAATCGACGTCTTCTCGACAGCAGAAGGATCGGTCGTTGCCAGGGCAAACCAAAACCGGTCGTCCCTAGCCACCAAGAGATAGCCTACGAAATACAAGAGCAGCACATCGTCCGGCTGACTACCGCCGAAAAACTCGCGTATCGCCGCCTTCGCTCTTTCTTCATCGGGATTGGCCACCGCTGAGACGCTAAACTGGCCGATCTCGGCGGAGCTCAAAACTTCTTTCAGTCGTTCAATGTCGGCGGATGAAGTCGGGTGGCCGGGAAAATGGCTCACGCGAGACGCATCGATCAAACATGCTAGGCGCCGACCGGACATGGCCTAACACAGTAGGTCAAGGTCAAACTCCTGAAAAGGCAGGAAACGAAGCATCGCTTGATCGAGGCTCTCCGCGTATCTCAGCCTGCGCGCAAATGCAATCCCGATCTGAGATGACACATTATGAGCCGGATTTGTTCGCCAAACTTGATGCGAACAACAAGTTTCAGAACGCCGGGAGACGTCCCGGCCAAACCGATGGCTGATTACTGGCCCGTCCTTGTTTCAGGCCCTTCTAATCGGTGGGCTTCGGAGCCCGCCGGTCAGACGACCGGCGAGAAAGACAGTGCGGCCTTCAAAACTCCGATAGGCTGCCGTCGGCGACTAGGTCGACGCAAATCGGTTTTTCTCTGGTGACGCATGTCCACGTCGAGTCCTTATCCAACCGGCTGCAGCTCACGCTGCAGCCACTCGGTTGCTAGTTCTTCAGCGTAGCCGCTGTAGGTTCTCGGCGGGCGCCCGAGCAAGGCAGCAACGCGCGCCGTCTGGTCCTCCGTGTTGCGGAATCCACGCTCGACAAAACCCTCGAACATGAGCCGAATATCGTGAGCCAGCCAAAGCATGGGACTCGCTGTTTCTCGCATGGGATTCCCTGTTTTCCGCATTCGTGCTTCAAAACTATCGAAGTCTCCATGTCCACCGTAAGTGATCTCTTTGCCCAGCAGCTTGGACCATGTGGCTGCCGCACCCAGACCAGTCAACATGTCTGACGAAACTAGGTCGTACGTCTTTCCCTCG
The DNA here is from genome assembly GCA_019237325.1 of Verrucomicrobiota bacterium. Lineage (GTDB taxonomy): Bacteria > Verrucomicrobiota > Verrucomicrobiia > Chthoniobacterales > JAFAMB01 > JAFAVN01. The sequence goes on from JAFAHI010000694.1 coordinate 3,973, forward strand.
TGGCCTTCTTCGGTCAGCGATATCGCGGCCACCTCTGCAATGTCGCGAACATCCACGACCGCTACGCCCCGATTCCCCGCGGGAATCGGATATACGCCGGCGCCGGTTAACGCGGCCTTCAGCCCACGCTCATTCTGAAGAAAGTATGCGGGCCGCAGAATCGTATAAGGCATCCTGCCTGCACGAATCGCTTCTTCGACAGCATACTTCGCAGCAAAATGCGGAACCTCGAGAAACTTATCCGCCTGATAGACTGAGAGGTAGGTCACCTGTCTCAGGCCGGCCTTCTTTGCCAAGCTATAAGCGGTAAGAGCTTGGACGATCTCATCCGGGATACCGGCGATCAGCAGGAACAGCTTGTCGACACGCTTGAGCGCTTCCGCAGTTGAGACCGGATCAGTCAGGTCGCCGAGCGCGATCTCTACCGCGCTAGGAAACGTACCTGGCTTGGGCTGCTTGCGGGTCAAAGCCCGCACATCCACACCGCGCTGAAGAAGCGCCTTTACCACCTCGCTGCCTGTCCTGCCAGTTGCACCCGTAACAAGAACTTTCATTGTTTTCTTCCTCCGCGCGGATTATCTGGAAACGGTGCCGCCATCCACTGGTAAGTCGATTCCAGTGATGAAGCTGCTCTCGTCAGAAGCGAGGAACACGGCGGCCGATGCAATCTCATCTGCTGTTCCAAGTCGTCCCATTGGGATCATCTTCTTGAAGTAATCGCTGGTACCTTCGTCAGATGTTTTAGCACCGACATGGACCATGGGCGTCTCCGTCGGCCCGGGGCTGATTACATTCGCTCGAATGCCACGGCTGGCCAGCTCTGCGGTCCAGGTCCGGACAAAGGAAACCAAAGCCGCTTTCGTTGCCGAATACGCGCCGAAGTCCGGTACACCCATCTGCCAGGCGGCCGAACCAGAAAGGATGATTGACGCTTTGTCAGCGAGCAGCGGCAGCGCCTTCTGCACCGTAAAGTAAACCCCGCGTGCGTTCAGGTTGAAATGCTTGTCATAGGTTTCTGGCGTCGATTTTGTGAGTGAAACTGGATCTACCACGCCGGCATTGGCGAAGACGACATCGACATGTCCTTTCGTCTTGCGCACCACTTGGTAGAGATAATCTAGATCATCGAGCTTCGAGACATCTCCCTGAACGGCGGTTACATTTTCCCCAATGAGCGAAACGGCCGCGTCTAACTCTGCTTGCCGTCGCCCGGTAATAAAGACGTAGGCGCCTTCCTGCACGAACCGCTTGGCTGTAGCCAAGCCGATCCCGCTGCTGCCGCCGGTAATTACTGCTACCTTGTCATTTAATCTGTTCATATGCTTCTTCGAAATAATTGGTTCTTATTGATGTTGTATCTACAACGATCTTGTCGTTCCATTGCTTGAGTTGCTTCGCCACATCCGGGTGAGCAGTAAATGGGACAGAGAGGAAGATGATCTCAGCCTCACAAGCGTCTTGAACGGATCGGGGGAAGACGCTGGGACCGAGTTCTTCCGCTAAACCCGCAAGCGTCTTGGGTCCACGGGCGTTTGCGATTGCCACTTCGATATTCTTCCGGGCGAAGGCGCGGGCGAGCGCGCTACCAATTTCGCCGGAACCAATAATAGCGTACTTCATAATAAAGAATCTCCAGTCTCTCATCACGAATCTTCGTGACGTTGAAACTGTGCGCGCGGTTGGCGAACTTGAGAAATACCGTAATTCTTTACTGCTAATAACTATTAGTTATGGTTGTCCCATGGAACTGCGCCATCTCCGTTACTTCGTGGCCGTGGCCGAGGAGGAGAATGTTTCGCGCGCGGCGTCAAAACTTCACGTGTCGCAGCCGGGCGTCAGCCGCCAGATCCACGACCTCGAGGACGAAATCGGGTTTCCCCTGTTTGATCGGAATGGCAAATCCGTGCGGCTGACAGCGGCCGGTAAAATTTTTTTCGGCGAAGCTCGCGATATTCTTGAGCGCACCTCCGAGGCGGTGAAAAAAGCCAGCCTCGGCGGGGTACCTCAGGATGAAATAAACGTCGGTTACGCGCCCTCGCACACGGTGGAGATTCTGCCGCGAGCACTTGGCACTTTTAGGGAAAGCTTTCCTGGGGTGCGCGTAACCCTGCATGATTTGTCCGGGGAAGAAATGCTGTCGCTGCTCCTCCAAAGAAAGTTGGATATCGCGCTAACGGTGGCGCCGCACAAATTGCCGCGCGAACTGGACATGAAAGAATTGGAACGGGACGAAACGTGCGTCGCCGTTGGGGCAACTCATCCACTGGTAACCTCAGAATTCGTCAGCCTGAAGCAGATGGCCGCCGAACCAGTCGCGGCTTTAAACCGCCAAGAGTTTCCCCTGTACCACAAACATCTTGAAAAGATGTTTGCCACCATTGGCCGCAAGCCGCGCATCAGCAGCGAGCACGACAGCGTGACGAGCCTCATGGCCGCTGTCGCGGCCGGGAACGAATTTGCATTCCTGCCGATTAGCCTGAGCGGCGCAGCCGGGCGGCGCTTAAAGCTCCTGAAGGTCCGCCCCGCGCTGGCACCATGGTTGACCGTCGCGCTCTGGCGAAAAGAAGCAGAAACCGAAGCGGTGAAAGCCTTCATCGCCGCGACCCTGGCCGAGCCGACCAAAACTGACCGGATCCGCTAAACCAGCCCCAAAGATGACGCGCAGAGCGCCCTATTCTGATTAAGACAGCGAGTGCCTCGCTAGTCTTTATTCTTTCGCGCGAATTTTTCCGGCGATAAGTTGAAGGGCAGCCAAGATCAAGCTGTTTCGTCGGCCCGCTGGACTAACGATTACGCCGCGATTTCCGTTCGACCAGCTAACCCTTCTCTTCGTCCGTCCGATAATGGGATCTCGCCCGCAGATGACTTTTCTCTTCATGTGTAAACCCCCCGATCAGATGCGTAGCAAAGGCTCTAACCGCTTATTGTGTCACCTTGAAGTAAGCGAAGCGGCCGATCGCCATCGTTACGCGCATGTAGTGCCAAAGGCACTATTCGAATGCTAATCCCCGTGCCTATTTCGAGCTATCCTCTTTCCGAAATTTTTTGTGACGTATTTGTCAATTAAGGCTACCGGCGTCAGCATATCGTCCAAGCGTCGGCGAATCCCGTTAGAATTCGATTTGCCCAGTCCAGTCTAATCCCAAGGCGCGATGGCCAAGCTCAGCGATTAGCACCCTAACATCCCACCTGAAAGAGGTCAGGTGTGCTAGTTGTGACCGGCTCAACTATCTTTCGGACAATAGCTTGTCCACTGCGTTCATTGCCGCTGTAGACGCATTGAGCCCACGAGCATACGCTCCAAATAAATATAGGATATATTTATCGTATGCCGTCAGAGTTACCGCTCATTAACATCAGGAAACACGTGCGTTGGAAATTTAAGTACCTATCGTGTTTTACGGCCGGTCCTGCGTTTCTTCGATTGGGAGTTAGCGTCTGTCTTCTTTCCGAATCTCTTTTTACGGGGTCGCGGATCAGAGGGCATCGCGATGTTGAGTGGTATAATCCGCACTGACAACAACGAGGCGGATGAAACGGCGCTGCGAGCTTTTGCTCGATATCGTCTGGTCACGTCAAGCGATGTTAGCGAACACCATCGACTAAGGCAAATCGGATTGTGGATTAGCTGGCGTTAGACATCGGGTGCGACCCGCTCATGTTAGAGCCATTTCCTTCACAACCTCCCGCAGATCAACGCGTAGCTACTTAGGGTCGCGCTCTTTTCAGAAAAGTGGGACTCTTATGATAGGTAATTATACCTAGTCATGATAAGAGCAGAGTTATTTCGTACGCGCCAGAACCAGCCGAAAGTTAGGGAGTATTTCGCTAAATTTCGCCTCTTTCCCGATGGTCTGCACACATTTCAAAAAGGTAGGCCAACTCGTGATTTCCTTTTTCGCGGTCCTTAGCCGCCAGATGGCGAAAATCCGATGGCGACGCTTTCTCAAAGAAAGCCATAAACACCGCTTCGGCCAAGCCGCCGTCGGCTCTTATCTCGTTCTGGTGCTTGGATAGGACATTTCTAAGAACCAAGTCCGCGAACGCGGGTTCCCTCAGGAAGTCTTCGGTAGCGCCTTTCGCCTGCAAGGCTGCAATCTCCTCATGGCACCAAGCACTCAACAGTTTGTTGTATTTGCGTTTCATTATTGGGGGAGCTTCCCTACGACCCCCAATGACCTCGGACCGGCTTTACACTGCGCCGCCGTCAGATCGCCACCTGTAACAACATTTAGTCTGTTTCGTTGTAACAGCCTGGAAAAGAGGGCCATCATTCAGCCCGCGAACATTCAAAGCAAAAAATCGTGTAAGTGGCAACATGATATACGCTTAACAATAGCCGCCTCTGTGAAAATCATGTAGTCGTTTTCCCCCAGACTGCACCGCGGTGATGCGCACTATATGAACGGTCCTGGACTGCGGAGAAGCAACTGACAAACCGTAACTACCTAATCGCTGGATTTGGTCTTTAGTCCCACACGGCGCTGAATTAGTTGCCGGACTCTTCGCTGTCTTTTACCTGATCCTGGCACTCGCACTAGCGGGAGCATTACCTTTCTTCACCTTCGCCCATTGATATCCGAAGTGCCGGAAACGATGTGAAAGCCGATGCTTACCTGCCCGCGAACTGCTCATTACCCTGGCGCCGCTGAATCACAAATGTGTTGTTGTCACCGTACACGGCCCACGGACCGGAAGGAACTTCGCGATACTCGACGAACTTCCAGTCGCACGCATCTTTGACGCCAAGGCCCAGGTAATCACGAACCGCAGGTGACACATCTAAGCCAGCCCCCTGATTTAAATTCGGTCTTGGACGTTCGTCACCAAAAACGTATCGCCAGTCATCCGTACGGAATGGCCCACAATCTTCCCACTGCGCGTAACAAACTCTGTCCCCGTGGCGAACCGCAATCCATCTGTCTTTGAGAACGGTTTGTCCATTGCGAACAAACGCCTGCTTGAACCAGGGAATTACTCGGCTGGCTTCGTATTTGGTACGACCGCCTTCGACATCGTTGTAAGGGAGAGCACAGTAGAACGGATTCTGGCGAGGCACGAACTTGATCGGAATAAAATTTCTGCGCTCACCAGCGTCAGGATTATCGTAGCCTCCGTAGTTGTAGGACCAATATCTGTCCCAGGAGCTGCGGAGATTGGGCACTGGGTTATGGCCTCCACTGCGCTCGCCGACCCAGAAGATCGTCGTGACAATTTGGTTCCTCCAGCGATACCGCCCCGGTCCCCCGCTCAAAGCGTTTCGGCTGATCAATGAGGGTCCAACCACAAAGTGAGGTGCTTCACTGTGCGTACGCGAATGATGCTGCGCGTGGTGCCGGACATACCGGTTGGCCTTGTGGGGGGTCTTATGAGAATGCTCAATCTGATGGTAGTTGACCGATACTTCGAGGTGGCGACTGAGTCCAAAGCCGGTACTACTCGCGTCGTGAGACCCCGCAGACGCCTTCCCGCTGTAACCTGCAAAAACCCACGCTGAAAAAACAAGCCCCAGGATCATCGAAGTCTGTCTCTTCCGTAATCGGGCGCGAGAGCTAGAGCCAATGCCTTTGAAAGCCCCGAGAATAATGATGGCCGTAATGCGACCGCAATCCAGCAATCCGGCCTTTAGCTTCGCCGATCCTTTCCTAGCAGCAGAGCATTCTGTATCCTTGCGAGCGACGTCCGAAGAAAGAGAAATTTTTAGCCAAGGCACAACTCTTTAAGGCGTTATCGGACTTCGGTCTCTTTTGGATTATCAAGTGGATGGTGTCGCAAGCAAGACCGAGGTGAGACGATTCCGGTTACCACAGCTCAATATTTGCCAAATAACTGACCTAAGCGCAATGCGCAACTTTACCTTCTCGGGCTGCGTCCGTTTAACGACATCCAAAAATACGAACCAGTCGCTGAGCTGGCTTTCTTGGCGACGCCGATGCCGATCGATTTGAGAATGCTCGGATCAGATCAACCAATGCGTGTCACCGCGGAAAGCGCGCGGCTCGATAAAAACGACTTCGGCTAACGCCAGTGACCCCCGCCCCGGTAATACCCGCCGCGCCAGCCTCGGTAGTAACCACCACGCCAATATCCGCCGCGCCAACCCGGCCAGTAACCACCGCCATACCAGCCCCAATAAGGATAACCAACACCCCAGTATCCGGGCCACCAACCTCCTCCATACCACCCACCGCCGTACCAACCGCCACGCCAACCGCCGCCATACCAGCCGCGACCATACCAGCCGCGACCATACCAACCGCCATGCCAACCGCCGCCGTGCCATCCACCACCATGCCATCCGCCTCCTCCATGCCACCCACCGCCACCGCCGCCGTGCCACGCAAAGCTCGATTGGGGCAGAAACAAGAGCGCTAACGCGATGCAAACAGAGAAAAACAGGTGTTTCGCTTTCATAGAATGATTTCGCAGGTTGGACCCGCTATCCCTAGTTACCCTCGGCCACCAATTTCGCCCGAAGTAAGCCTTCCTGCAATCCTGGAGTTTGAGTGGTCTGGGCTTATTCCTAAGGGGGCGAAAAACTCCACCCAACAATGGTAGCTGGCATCCGAGTCAACGCCGTTTAGCGTCGGTTTAAACAGTGATCCGTACACCATCCGTACCGGAATTCCGGACATCCTGGCAGCAAACTGCGAGGATGTCGGGAAGCTCAGTCGAGTCGCTACCATCATCTAGTCCCTTCCGGACAAAAACCTCAGATTTATTTGGTAATGGCAGCCCATATCCCCTGCAACTCGTGCAACGATTTTCTCGCGTTATACACGCCAATACACGCCTGACTTGCGCACCATCAAGCCAAAGTCAATCATGCCTCGGCGCAAGCTGGCTGCGTCTAGGTGACGGCGCTTCAATAAATCATTGATCTCTCTTTCACTGTACTTCCGGTCAGGATCGAAATCTTTGAGTAGGTGCTTAAGTACCACTAGAAACTTTTTTCGCTGCATCGGCAGCTGCCGCAGCGAGCCGTCGCTGTTAAAGAAATCTTTGAGCACCTTGCGGTCGTACTCATCGTAGGGTACACGATTCGGGTAAAATTTACTGGTCTCCGCGTCCTCCGGTACCCGAAGCCCGCCGTCTTTGCTTTGGAGCTGTTGGGCCGTCGCGCGTACCGCGTCTAGACGCAGCGTATAGAATTTTTTATGACCATGTGAGGTAGAGGTCACTAATTCGGCCTCGGCAAGCTTAGACAAATGGTGCGACACGGTCGCCGGTTTAACCCGAAGCAGTTCGGCGAGCTCCTCCCCAGTGTGCGACTGGGACGCCAAGAGCGCGGCCATCTTCAATCGAGTTTCGTCGGCAAGAGCTTTAAAAAAGCGCAGCAGGTCTATGGTGCTTTCATTCGGCGAAAGATTAGACATTTGTCTAATCTTATTCCAAACTCCTGCCCGGAGTACAAGCTTGAAACGCGCGAGGGCGTTATCACAAACTGACCAGCGGCCTTTGATTGGCTGATCGCCGAGGAGTCGCCGATCTGGTCGAGGCCAACGGGAAGGAAATCACGTCGATCTTGTATTATCCGCCGGCCTATGGGGAGTCGGATGAGGAGGAGTTGGATGCCGAGACAAATACCGAAAGTAAATAAGTCTCGCTAAAACGGGCGTGCCGGGAGCTTAGCGACTTGCCTTAACGTTGTGCTAGAGTTGCCGAGCAAACCAAAAAATGAATTCAGAATCCCAAATGTGGGACTTTTAGACATTTAGTAATCTCACTTTTTCGCGCCGCCGCCAACAAGGCTGAGCGATTGGTGCGGACCTTTCCCGGTCACGGAACGAAAAATCGGTCTTATGGCGTCTCAGATTGGGTTTGAAATTTCGTCAAGAAAGAGATCAGCGTCGTAAATGGGTTGCGGGTCAAGAACCCCGAGTGCTAGCTCCACGAAGCCCTCTTGCACCAGGTATTTCTGGAGGTATTTCCTCGACACGGGATCGAGATTCTCTTCCTCCCAAAACATTTGCCCGTTTTGGCAGTTGATATGAACAACGCCGGCTTTCCGGACTTTCACGGATAGATACTTCTGCATGGAATTCAAAGGAATAGCTAGTTCCGTTCCATGAACCAGACGGCTCTGAACTAGCTGCCCGATGAACAGGAAGGCCTCGGTCAACATGTTCTCGGCAGAGTCCAAACTTTCTCCGGATCTGGTTTACCAGACCCCCGGGACCAATCGATACCGTACTTGGGCCGCATAGTCTTCATAACCCGGCAGCCCCTTCCTAAGGGTTCCTTCCTCGATCAGGATACGAATTGAAAAAAGACCGAGTAGTCCGCATCCCCAGAGAAGGCCCCACCAGGAACCAAGAAGGAGCGGTGCGCCGAGTACATAGAAGATCATGCCGGCATACATCGGATGGCGGACATACCGATAAGGTCCTGTGCTGATGACCTTTTGCTCACGTTCTTTCTGAACCTTCACCACCAGGGCGGCAAACGTGTTTTCCCTAAGCGTCAGATAACCGATATAACAGGCAACAAACGCGCCCAGGGCGCCTGCAAGCTGGAGCCAGGCAGGAACCATAGACCACTTGAACCGAACGGCATCGAGGGCCATAAATGCGAACCAACCAAAAAAGGACAATAGAAGCAGCCCGGTCACAATCTTGTCTTGAGCAGATTGTTCCTTCTGGATCGGCGAACGCATCCTTTCCTTGAGCAACTCCGGATCATGTCCAGCTAGCCAGATTCCCAGCACGATGCCGATCACAAAAGTTTCAATAATAAATATCCAGGCACCCGTCCAGTTGATGGTACCGGCCGGCACGAACAAGAGAATGGCAATAACCGCTAGCGAGAGAACGGTCCGAATAAGGGTTTTCACGAGCATAATTGAACTCCACAAACTAATAGAGTCGTTAGGGATGAGCTCCCGCTCATCCGTCACAGTCGGCCGGGAAAAACCCCAACCGGAATAAAGCTGTCTGGGTCGTAAAGAACGGCGGACGAGCGGGAGTTCGTCCCTACCGGGATCTACCTAGTTGAACTAAAACCGCTTGCAATAGACCACCAGTCTACCATATAGACCAGTGGTCTATTGTCAAGCCAGCCAACGGAATGCGGGTCTGCCCGATCGGCGCACCCAACCCCGCGTCCGCGGCGTACAATTCGGATCATACGCACTACTCCAACACTCCGATACTCCATCAGTCCGGGTCGGCGGATTGATTCCGCAACATGCCTCGCGTCATTAAACATCCCGATCTGCGGCGATCGGAGATTCTCAACCAGGCCTTAGCCCTCTTTCTTTCACGGGGTTATGACAATGTCAGCCTGAATGATATCATCGCCAACGCCGGCATCTCGAAAGGCGTTTTCTATCACTACTTTCTGTCAAAGGAAGCCCTTTTGGCGGCGCTGGCAGATCAGTTTGCCCATCAAGCGCTCGCGGATCTTGATGATGTGCTTAACGATCGGGCATTGAATCCTTTGCAGCGCTTGAACGCTTTTCTGACCAAAGGCACCCGGATCAAAACGGAGTTAGCTCCCGGCGCTTGGGCTGTGTTCGGAGCTCTTTTTCGACCTGAGAATCTGGGACTCTATCAAAGAGTGGTTACCGCCTCGGAACTGTTGTTCAGACCAATTCTAATCGACATTATCACTCAGGGTGTCAAAGAACGCCTCTTTGACACGGATGACCCAGAGGGCGTAGCGGACCTGCTCCAACAGCTTGCCTCTAATACTTACTCGTTCGTTACACGGATCATCAGGGCTCGAACCGGGCAAGAAAGACAGGAAGCGCTCAAGGCTTTTCACCGGCGTTTGCGCCTGAATGGAATGGCCATCGACAGACTCCTGGGCTTGTCCGACGGATCCTTGTACGTACCGAGTCTTTCACAGGTAAAGAAACTGATGAGCAGACTAACAGCGTAGAGTGCGACCGCCCCGCCGATTTTCACAGTAAGGAAAGATCACAAAGGAAACAAAGACAGAAGGTTTTTTACAGAAGGAAACGAAGGTAACGAAGGGTAAGACCTGAATTCTTGTCTGGACGTTTGTCTGTCTGTCTTTGTGTCCTTTGTGATCTTTCCGTATTGTGATCTGGAACTTTTGTTGTCTCTTGCTGAGGCTTCACTTAACGATGCTGCCCCACTTTATCGCGAGGCGCCGGAGGCGCGTGCGCACCGAGGGACCGGAACGCGGTAAAAAGCAGACTTGCCCATCCACGGATTTAACCGGATGTCTGGTGATAATGATCTAAGCCTATGTCGTCGGACGAACGCCACACCGACTATCACCTTGGCAACACTGACGCAGAACACGAGCGACTGATCCGGCAAGCCGTTAGGCTTGCACCGATTACGGAGCGGTTTTTCCGAGAAGCGGGGATTGGATCCGGGCAACGGGTTTTAGATCTTGGCGCCG